>CALJPJ010000130.1 GCA_937980625.1 uncultured Bdellovibrionales bacterium | reverse complement strand
TTTGGGGCTTTAATGATAAAATAAAAATTGATAAGCCTAATATTGTAAAAGCAAAAAGGCTTTTAAAAGAAGCTGGTTATGAAAACGGTTTCGATATTTCTTTATGGACTCTTCCTGTTTCAAGACCTTACAACCCCAACGGTAAAAAAATGGGTGAGCTGATGATGGAAGATTTAAAAAAAATAAATATTAACGTAAAGTTAGTCACATACAAATGGGCTACATTTTTAGATAAAGCTTCTAAAGGAGAGCATGACTTAATTCAGCTAGGTTGGTCTACTCCTAACGGAGATCCAGATAGTTTTCTCGGTATGTTGCTGACCTGTAATACTATTAAAACTGGTATAAATGTATCTGGATGGTGTAATAAAAATTACGATAAGTTAATTAATAAAGCTAAAGTTGTTTTAAACCAAAATCTAAGAGAAAAGCTATACAAGCGAGCTCAAAAAATATCTTTTGATGATGCGCCAATGTTACCACTTGCTTATGCGAAAATTTTTAGAGCCACTCGCAAAGAAGTTAAAGGTTATTCATTTAACCCTTTAGGAATAGAGCGTTTTGAAAATGTAGTTTTAACTAAATAATATAAGTAATAATTTGCTGTTAATATTTATTTTTCTAGTTAGCTTTAATGCTATGAAGTGAATTTAAATTAATTCACAGATTTTTGGAATTTCTCAATTTGAGATTTAGTGATTATAGTAATAGACAATAAACCATCGATTATAAAAAAATAAAAGGCTAGTCATAAAACTAGCCTTAATCAGATAAACTATAAATTTAGTGACTTAAAACTTCACACTCGTAAGAAAACTCTTCATCTAATCCAGTAGCAGAGATCTGAGTGTTGGCCAAGACTTTCATATTTGACCCACCATAACCTTTAGATTTTAAATTTATACTGTGATTGAGTTTAGTCCCAAAAATGTTTGTTTCAGCATCTATTGCAAAGCAATGAGGGCATCTTTGTATAGAAAAATTAGTAACATTCAATTCAAGACCTTCTGTAACGTCGTATTTGCTATCAACTTGCCAAACCTTATTTAGTTCAACACTAATAGCGTATCCGCCGCCGTCATCGCCACAAATATATGTGGCCTGCTCGACAGGAGTAACTGCAACACCCAAGTCTAAGTCAAGCATTGCAAAGGCATTTGTTGTAAATAAAGTTAATATTAGTAATAAAATATTTTTCATAAAAGTCTCCTTTAAACTTATTAAAATTTACGATTCACTTATTTAGAAATGATTCTAATTTTTTTGTGTTGATATATTTAAAACGAATATATCACAATAATTACAAGCGTTGTTGAAGTTGGAAAATAAGTTAAAATTTAGTAAAACTGTCTAGAATATTAACAGTTAATTGTTTTTATATTGAATTAATTAGTAAATGTATTAATGGGGGAAAAAATTAATTATCATTGTGAGACAAAATTTAAAAAAAATTGGCTAAACTTTTTATAGTTTATGTCGATAAGACCTTTGTCTGTACGTTGGAGAGTGATATGTCTTGTATGAATGAAGAAAAAGTAAATAACTTAATTAAAATTTCTAAATCCTGCCAAAAAAATCTGTTAAATGAATTAATTTCGTCATTTGGAGAGGAGGCTTTAAGTTTAATTGCTCAAATAAAGAAAGTGAGCCGAGATAAGGATTTAGAGCAGCTGGCCAATTTATCACGCAAGTTACATTTAAGTGCTGACTATATGGGAGCGGAAAAACTGTCTGAAATTTGTATTACGCTTGAAAAGTCAGCTTTGGAAGGAGCCATCCCACGAAATATTGATGTAGTAATTAGTGAACTTGAATATTTCTATTATCAATCTTGTGATTTCTTAGACAATAAAAAGGTGGCCTAATATGAGTAATAAAAACTTAACCCTAGAGGCTAGTTTTGTAGATCGAATAAAGATTATTGGAAACTTACAAATTGATGTAGATTCATTAACGATGTACATCGATGACAAAGGGGTAAAGCTCACTCCCTTAGAGTATAAGCTGTTAAGTTTTTTTTGTGAAACTAAAGGACAAATGTTTTCTCGAAAAGAGTTATTGCACTATGTTTGGGGTGACACACATGTGTTAGATCGTACGGTTGATTCAACTGTTGCGAGTCTGCGAAAAAAGACAAAAGCTTGGGATTTTAAAATAAAGTCAATATATGGTGTTGGTTATAGGTTAGATAAGCAAGCTGCCTAGCTCGCAGTGTTCATATATTTTATCTAGTTAAGAGACATGATTATGAAAATAGTATGATATTTGTATCATAATCTAACCAAAGTTAACTTTTATTAAAAAAACTTGATGAACTTTTATATAATAAAGTTACGTTGATTGAGCTAGCCAAGGATGTATACCCTTACTCAATTTATTTTGATAGCCTATGGAGGGTGCTAAAATGAATAAAGTATTGAGTATGTCGGTCATGTTATTATCACTGGTTGCCTGTAAAAACAATTTAGATACATCAGAAGAAACTGTAAAAGTAAGTAAGTATGATGTAAACTTTTTTTCAATGAATAAATTAGTATGCGACCCGTTTCAAAGTAATAACCCAGACCCATTAACAGGGCTAAAAGCAAAGTTATATACAATGCCAAATGGAGAAACTCCAAATAATTTAGACACATTTTACAATTCTGGAGTGATTTCTGATAAAGACTTATTTTTTAGTGAAGTAAATGTCCCAACGCGAGTGTTTTCTCTTGGTTTTCCAACAGAGACGGGTGAAATGATTAAGGCTGATGATGGTGGTGACTTAGTTGAGTGGTTTGCACTTAGAATGGAGTCAGTTTTGAAGTTAGCACCAGAAGATGAAGAAGGAACATATGAGTTAGCCCTATTAGCTGATGATGGTTCTAGGCTGAGCATAAAAAACTCTGATGGTGTGTATGAAATAGCTGTTGATAATGATGGGCTACACCCCACTCGTATGGGCTGTGGCGATACAATAACTATGACAAAAGATAGCAAGCTGTCTGTGCAAATTGATTACTTTCAGGGTCCAAGGTGGCATATATCGGTGATTCCAATGTGGAGGAAAGTCACAGAAAGCACTTTGGCGGAGCCTAGGTGTGGACAACTTGGTAATAGTCTATTTTTTGATTATAACAATAACTCAGAGCCTCAGCCGGCTTATAATGAGTTACTATCAAGAGGGTGGAAGCCAATTGCTGCTGCTAACTGGGAAATAGAAGGTTCAAATCAGGGAGAGTATAATCCTTGCTCTGAGGGTGAAGGTTTAACAATTTCAGGTTTTGCTATTAATGCACTAGGTGAGGGGGCTGTCGACGTTGTATGGTCAACGGATAAAGTAGCCACATCACAATTAATAATAAAAAACTTAGTGACCAATAATGAAATTACCACTGAAAGTGATAATGTTTTACGTACTGAGCACTCTATTGTAATGAGCTTATCACCTGGAATACCTTATGAGATCACAGCTATTTCTGTTGGTGAAGATTTAAGTAAGGCTATGAGTGAAACTGTCATTTACACACCTTAACTTAAAAAACTAAAAATTAAACTTAATCAGAGCCATCATTTATTGATGGCTTTTTGTGTTTAGTTTGAGTTATATTATATTTAGCATTAAAGTTAATATGTTTGTTATAATAAGGGTAAATCGTTGAAATTAATATCTTTAGCTCTTAAAACTAATTTAATTCTTGACCGGCAAAGTTCAATCGTTGAAGAGAAAAAAAATTACATTGTTGTGACAACACCTCAGCGTCCTAACTATTTTTGGGGAAATTACATTATTATGAAAGAGCCACCACAAATTGGCTGTTTTGATGATTGGTTAGATATTTTTGAAAATGAAATTGGCACAAGAAAAGAAAGGGGGTTTGTTGCCATTACTTTTGACAGCAAAGTTAACACCAAAGTAAATTTATCAGATTTTAAAAAAAATAATTTTGATGTACAAATGTCAAAAATATTATCAACAAATACAATTAAAATGCCAGCTAAGTACAATAGTGATTTTCAAATAAAACCTTTTAGCAGTGAAGATCATTGGGAAAGCTATGTCGAAATACATTTTACACCAAGTTGGGGATATGGCTGTGATAAACAGCAAAAATTATTTTTGCAAGACAGTGCTAAGTCATTCAAAAAAGTTGTCGACCAGGGCTGTGCTATGAGATACGGGGCTTTTCTAAACGGTAAAATGATCGCTGAGCTAGGGGTGTTTTGGGAGGAGGGCATTGCTAGGTTTAACAATGTAGCAACACATAGAAAGTTTCAGCGAATGGGAGCTTGTAGTACTTTAGTGTATGAAGTGTCTAAAAAAATATTAAGCAATAAAAATATTAATATATTAGTTATGGAAGCTGATGAAGACTATCATGCCGCTAAAATATATGAATCAATTGGCTTTGTTCCCAAGCAAAAACTTGTTGCTCTTGAATGGAAAGATAAAACTAAATTCTCATAATTTATTAAGTAAAAACAACTATTAACGGTATTATTTATTTATATTAATTGAAGTGACAACAGGATAATGGTCTGAGGGCAGCTGAAACCTATCGTGTAAAGTAGTGGGTATGGGTTTGTTAATTCCGTCTTCAGTTTTTAAATAATAGATATAACTGTCTTCAGCTAAAACTAAATTTGAATACTTTGGATTTATTAAAATGTAATCAAACTGATAGTCATGGCGTAAATTCAGTCTAAATTGAACTTGGGTTGTGCGTGGACTTTTTTTAAAATCCTTAGAGTAGTCCAAAATATCAACTAATTTTGAGTTGTCCCTAAGGTACTGAAACTCAGTATGGCGCGGATCCTCAAGTATTCCATTGAAATCACCGCAAACTAAAATGGGAGTGTCAGGGTTTTGTTTTGTTTTATTTAAGTAGATATCTGTTAAGAGTTTGGCCTCAGAAGTCCGTCTTGTGATGCCTTCTTTATCAATACCAAGTGGATCGAGTTTAGATTTTAAGTGAGTAAGTAAGAAAATACACTTTAGTTGATCGTCTTTTTTTATTTGTAATTCAGCAATGTCGCGAGACATATAGTATTTTTCATCAAGTTTAGTGTCTTTGTATTTTAAGTAGAGCACTTCATTTTTATGACTATATAATTTGAATTCAAAAGGAAGGTCTTTTTTTACTAAATAGCCAACATCAATTCCTCGGTCGGAGTTTCCCTCAATTAAGTAAGCTTTGTACATAGAGTTTAAAAATAAAGTATTGAAGTTTTCAATGGACTCAATTCCACCAACTTCATTAAGTAAAAGAATATCAGGGTTAACCTCTAATATGGCTTTTTTAAGTCCTAAAACTTTATTTAAATATTTATTAGGGGTGGCAGCTTTAGACATGGATTGCCACTGCTCTTCTTTTAAAGTGCTTAAGTCTTCACCATTATAGAGGTCTAAATAAATAAATAGGTTTTCTACATTCCAGAGCATTATGCGTAAATTATCGTTGGCCATGATGTTATTTTACGGTAAAAAGCAGGGAATTCTAGTTTAATAATTTTTAAATTTATTATAAAAAATAGATGGCTTTATGGCTAGTTGAGCAGCTTTTAAAAACTTAATAACTTAGATGAAGGAATCTTGCTATGTTACTAAAAGAACTAAAGTATATACAAAAAAACAGAATAACTTCAATTCATGATTTTGACTCATCAACAGCTAGTGATAGCCCACAGGTCTTTATTTGTGGCCGTTTGAGTTCGGCCCTTAAAATTGCTAAAAAATTAGTCAGCCCATGGGTTGTGGATAAACTGGCCCAAGATAAACCAAGTTTTTTGAGAGCCGATGGGCGCTTAGCTCCAATATACTTTGTTATTCCTAAAAATATGACGACCAGGTCAAAGTTTGATGGTTTGTCAGTAAACTCCACATTTAGAGACTGTGTGGGTCAGTCAGTTAAAAACTGGAAGTCTCACAATAAGCTTGAATTAGTCTTTGTAGATTGCACTAAGTCGGCATTGGAAGGAGCTTTAGTAGGTTTAAATATGGCTCATTATTCTTATAAACAAGTTGAGGGCCTAAAAGATGATACCAGTTATAGTGTTAGTATACCTGGAGGAAAAAAAGAACACGCTCAGGCTATAGATCAAGCAAACTTATTAGCTGCTTCAATTAATATTTCAAGGCATTTAGTCAATACGCCACCAAATAAATTATTCCCAGGTAGCTATGCTAAATTAGCAAAGCAAGTTTTTGGTGATCTTCCCAATACAGAAGTCACAATTTGGGATGAAAAGCGTTTAGAAAAAGAAAATATGAATTTAATGTTAGCTGTTGGACGGGCTAGTGAAAATAAACCGCGTTTAGTTCATATAAAATATCGTCCACGTTCATCAAAAAAACCTATTGCCTTTGCTGGCAAAGGAGTCACTTTTGATTCTGGAGGTTTAAATTTAAAACCTGGTGCTTATATGCGCTGGATGAAAAAAGACATGGGTGGTTCTGCCAGCGTTTTTGGTTTGGCTCACCAGTTAATAAAAAGTGGAGTAAAAACTCCTTTTGATTTCTATTTGGGTTGTGTTGAAAACTCTGTAGCTAATAATGCATTTAGGCCAGGTGATGTTATTACAGGTCATGCTGGTAAAAGTGTTGAAATAGATAATACCGATGCTGAGGGGCGGTTAGTTTTAGCTGATGTTTTAAGTTTAGCCGCCAATAAAACAGGTAAAGATAAGCCAAGTTTATTAGTAGATATGGCCACACTCACAGGTGCTAGTCGCGTAGCATTGGGCTATGATGTCGGTGGAATGTTTACTAATGATGAGAGCATTGCTCAAAAAATTGAAAAGCATTCATTTGATGTTGGTGATCCAGTTTGGCTAATGCCACAAGTGCCTCATTACAAAAAACCTTTAACTAGTACTTTTGCTGATATAGCTAATAGCTCGTCGGGGATGGGTGGAGCTATTCGTGCCTCTGTGTTTTTAGAAGAGTTTGTGGCCGATACACCATGGGTTCACTTTGATATTAATGCATGGACTGATAGTATTCGAGGTGGTTTTAGTGAAAAAGGTGGTAATGGACAATTAGTTCAGTTAATGAGTTCTTTTTTAAGCAAATAAATATTGAGTAATTATTTATACAGTTGTTTTATTTTTTTAATAAAAACTATCTAACATCTTTATATGTGGGCGGACTAGACGCAGTGATTGCTGTATTTTGAAATGCGTCATATATTAGTGTGTTTTGCAAGGCCACGCATTGGGTAAAGCTAGCTTTTATCAAGGATTTTAGAGAATTATTAGTAAATAAACTGAAATGCTTACTCCGCACATTTACTTAAGGTCTAAATATA
>CALJPJ010000129.1 GCA_937980625.1 uncultured Bdellovibrionales bacterium | reverse complement strand
GTTTCTTTTTTAGCGAGTAAGTTCGTATTTTTATACTCTATAATTTCTAATACGTGAGAAGCAAAAATTCGAAAGTAATTATAGTCTAAAAAAGCTCTAATTTCGTGTCGACGACCAGATCGACGTAAGGAAATATCATTTTCAGTGTTTTCAACAATATTTGTTAAGTGATACGAAGCTCCTAAAACATCAATGAAGTATAACATTAGTTCTCCACCCCAAATATAGTTATTTATATTCTCTAGGGCGCCAGCATCTATTTCTTTGGTTTTTGTTACTCCATAAAACAGACTTAAATGTGTTGTTTGTTGTGAGCTTCCAACTAACCTTATTGCCAATGAAGCATCACCAAAATTTTCTTTTGAGTCCTCAGTTAAATAAAAGTTCCCCACGAGTCCAAAGATTCTAGCGTAAGCAGTAACAGCAAACCTATATATCTCAAACCGCGAGTCATTGCCATCAATATCTAAATTTAAATTCCCATACTCAAGGCCAGTAGAAAATTCATACTTTTGATTTTTATTAAAGCTCTTTTTTGTCACATTAACTATTGGGGCTTTTTTCTTTGAACTTTTACTTTTTGAAAAAAGATCTTTTACCGACCAACGCTTAGATTTCTTCTGACCTGAGAGAAATTTCAAGTGATCTTCAATTAAATAAGGTGCAGCACTAACATTAAAAGACGAAAAAATAAAAAATAATAATATAATTTTCTTCATATTATGTAGCTTAACATTTATTTTAATATATTTTAGTAAATTTAAAATTTTCCTGACTCAAGGGCTAGCGCTAAACCAAAACGCACACCCCGACACGAAACTGAAAAACCTGGCAAGCTATAGTATTGACAAATATTTTTTAAAATACTTACACCACAAGGCAAAACATCGGCCCTATCTGGATGAGCTCCCTTCAACTGTTTTCTTTCTTCTAATGATAAATCAGCAAGTTTTTTTTGCATTAAGCTTAGCTCATCAATTGAAATAAAATATGATTCTATTTTTTTAGTATCAAATTCAATTTGCTGTAAAATACATGACAACGTTGTTGGCGTACCAGCAACAGCCATAGCTTTTTTAACAATCGGTAGTTTATTTTTATTTATTTCAATTTGATTTAAAACATAAGTATCAATATCTTTTAGTTTATCATTAGAAATTCTATCAAAACCATCAAAAATTTCACATAAACGTACACTGCCAACGTCAATACTAAACCCTTTTATTTTGCCACCTTCACAACCTATAATTTCAGTTGAACCACCGCCAACATCTATAACTGAGTACTCTTCTGTTGATAACCCCATTACAGAGCCGTCATAGGTTAACTCTGCTTCTAAATCACCCGAAATAACTTGAATAGGAATAGAGTATTTTTTACCCAAATTTAAAAAATCATTTTTATTTTTAACATCTCTTGCCGCACTTGTTGATACGGCCTGGACAATATCAACATCTTCTTCGTCAATTATTTTTTGATATTTTTTAAAACAACTTTCTGCTCTGCTTAAAGCGTCAGGATGAAATTTTCTGTTGGTATGAACTCCTTGCCCTAAGCGAGTAACAGTTTGCTCATCTTTATAGATTTTTTTAATTTTTCCATTTTCAACTTCAGAAACTAATAATAAAAAACTATTAGAGCCTAAATCTAAAGACGCTATTTTCACATTAGCCTTTTAGTTTTTCTTTTAAAAGCTTATTGATCATTTCAGGATTAGCTTGACCTTTTGAAGCTTTCATAATTTGACCGACAAAATATCCAAATAGCTTATCTTTACCACCTCGATATTGCTCCACTTGATTTGGGCTTGCTGCTATAACCTCATCCACCATTTTTTCTATAGTACCAGTATCAGATATTTGTACTAAACCCTGCTCCTCAACTATCATCTTTGGATCTTTTTCATCAGTGAGCATAATTGAAAATACTTTCTTTGCAATTTTCCCAGATATAATTTTTGTATCAATTAACTTAATCAAGTTAGCAAGTCTTTGAGCCGAAACAGGTGAGTTTTCAATAGTAATTTTTTGTTCATTTAGTTCTCGCTGCAACTCAACCATAACCCAGTTTGATGCCATTTTGGGGTTATTACTTTCTTTAGCAACTTTTTCAAAATAATTAGCCAGCTCTTTCTCCTGGGTTAAAACAAATGCATCATACTTAGGAATTTTATATTCATCTTGAAATCGTTGAGCCATGTCTTTTGGTAACTCCGGCAATGTACTCTTAACATCTTCAATCCACTTTTCAGAAATAATTACAGGAAGTAGATCTGGATCTGGAAAAAACCTATAGTCATGCGCTTGTTCTTTCTTTCTCATTGAGTAGGTTTTATTTTTGGTTGAATCAAATAGTCTAGTCTCTTGAAAAATTTCTCCACCGGACTCTATCACTTCTATTTGTCGACTAATTTCATAGTCTATAGCTTTCTCAACAAACCTAAATGAGTTTATATTTTTAATTTCAACCCGAGTTCCAAACTCTGTTGCATCTTTTTTCATAACACTAACATTACAATCACAACGTAACGAGCCTTCTTCTAAATTTCCATCACAAACATTCAAATACTTTAATATTTGCCTAACAGCCCTTGCATACTCTGCTGCGTGAAGAGCAGATTTAATATCTGGCTCAGAAACAATTTCAAGTAATGGGATTCCAGCACGATTTAAATTAATTAAACTATAGTCACCATGGTGAGTAGACTTACCAGCATCTTCTTCCATATGAGCTCGTGTAATACCTACTCTTACCTCTTCTTCTCCTACAAAAAAGTCAACATAGCCCCCTTCACAAATAGGCTCATCAAACTGTGAAATTTGATAACCTTTTGGTAAGTCAGGGTAAAAGTAGTTTTTTCTAGAAAAAACAGATTTTCGTCTGATTTCGCAATTTAAAGCTAAGCCAGTCTTTATTGAGTTTTCAATAGCCATTTTATTTACAACGGGCAATGCTCCTGGCAATGCTAATGATACAGGAGATATATTTTGATTATCACCTTTGCCGAATTCGGTTGAATCATTGCAAAATATTTTACTCTTTGTATTCAATTGCGCATGTATTTCCAAGCCAATTACAGGTTTCCAATCACTAAGCATTATTTGGTTTCTCCTTAAATGAAACTAACTTCTCCATTTGATGTGCCACACGTAACAATTTTGATTCAGCAAAAGCAGGGCAAGTTAGTTGAATACCAATTGGCAGTCCATCTTGTGATAAACTTACTGGCAAGCTTAAGCCAGGCAATCCAGCAAGGTTAGTTGATGTTGTAAATATATCATTTTTATACATCGTTATTGGGTCAGAAATTCGAGCACCAATCTTAAAAGCTGGTGTCGTTGTTACTGGGCTAAGTATGATATCACACTCAGAAAACGCATTAATAAAGTCTTGTCTTAATAAATTTCTTACCTGACAAGCCTTTTTATAATAAGCATCGTAATATCCACTAGAAAGAGTAAATGTTCCTAAAGTTATTCGCCTTTTTACTTCAGTTCCAAACCCCTCTCCCCTGTTGCGACAATAGAAATCAATAATATCGGCAGCTGGTTTTTCATTAAAATTTGACCTATGGCCAAATCTAACTCCATCATACCTTGCTAAATTACTTGAGGCTTCACTTGTCGCAATAATATAATAGATTGGTACAGAATATTTGGTATGAGGAATTCCAACTTCTACAAACTCAGCTCCTAATGACTTTAAAATATCTTTAGCTCTATCTACTGATTTTTGAACGTCGGCGTCCAGGTTACCTTCAAAGTACTCTTTAGGTAAACCAACTTTTAAACCTTTAATATCATCTGATAAGTCTTGCGACCAATGACCTACACTTTCATCAGCAGTAGTTTCGTCATTTACATCTTTGCCACAAATAGACTCTAAAACTAAAGCCGAATCTTCAATTGTTTTAGAAAATGGACCCGCCTGATCTAAGCTTGATGCAAAAGCAACAATTCCATAACGACTAACTCTACCATAAGTTGGCTTAACACCAACTACTCCGCAAAAACTTGCTGGCTGCCTAATTGAGCCACCTGTGTCTGTTCCAATTGAAATAGGAGCCATGCTAGCTGCCACCGCCACTGCAGAACCACCACTAGAGCCACCTGGCACATAATCTGTATTCCATGGGTTTTTACAACTTCCAAAGTATGAGGTCTCATTACTGGAGCCCATAGCAAACTCATCTTGATTACACTTACCAATTACAATTGCTCCACTTGACTCTAAACGATTTACAACAGTTGCCGAGTAAGGCGGAATAAAATTTTCTAGCATTTTAGAGCCAGCTGTTGTTTTCAAACCTTTTGTACATAACATATCTTTGATGGCCACTGGGACTCCCCCCAAAGCACCAATATTAGCTCCCTTTGCCACCTTATCATCTACAACTTTAGCTTGATCCATGGCCCGGGGGTTTAAAGAAATATAAGCATTTAAAGTTTTATCTTTTGCTTCAATTTCATTTAAAAAAGCTTGCATAACTTCAGTCGCTTTGAATTTTTTAGATAAAATTCCATACTGAATTTCTTTTGCTGTTAAACTACTTAAATTAGACATATT
>CALJPJ010000128.1 GCA_937980625.1 uncultured Bdellovibrionales bacterium | reverse complement strand
AGTGCTAGCGTTAAAACCACCAGTATTAGTTAATATAAATGTGTGATCCTCAGTAGCGTCTTTTGTCACATAGTTGTAATTATAATTGGCTGGAGAAATTGTTAAAAAAGCGGGGGCAGTTGTAGATACATTTTCAGCATCATCAGTTGATTGGGAACAACCAACAGCAAAAGATAGTAATATAAATATATAAGCTCTTACGTACAACATCTAGACTTTTATCGGTATAAATTTGTAAGTACTTGAATTTTTTTAGCAAATTAAAACTGTTTACATATTCAAAATGAGATAAAGTTGCTAAATTTTGTTTGTTTATGATATTCGTTGTTTATACTTGAGATAGTCAGATTATAATTAAGTCAGTTTGTATTAAACTAGTACGCCAATAATAAAAACATAACAAAATATTTAGATTTAATTATTTTATTAAGATATAATTTTAATTATGAGCACGTTGTTGAAAGTTTTAATAATAGTTTTGTTAATTACTCCGTCGGCCCACGCACTATCATATTTTGGAGGCCTGGGAGGAGATTATATGGACCCGCGCATTGAGCGCAGTCAATCGGGTACGTCTTCATTTTCAACAGCATCTGATTTAAGTTACCAATATTATGGCACGCTTGGTGTGCACATAGATCGAAAAAAAAAGCACTCTCTTCGAGCAACGTACACACAAAAGCAGTATGAGCTAGACGCTCCGTCAAACCGCGTATTTACTGAGCTTGAGCATGATAACACCTCATACAATATAATGTATAACTACTCTGGTCGATCGTTTGATTTTTATTTAGATTATTTAGTCGATGAAAGTTTTGTCTTTGATAATCAATTTGTAATTATAGAGTTTACGCCCACATTGGTAAAATCCAGCTTTGCTGGCGTTGGTTTTAGGTTTAAAGCTTATAGTGATAAGCCTCATAATATATTTAGTTATAATAAATTAAGAAACTACAGAGATGACCGTGGTAGTAAGGTCAGTTATAGCAAGGGCTTTCGCTTAATACTGGATTTTGCATACTATTACCAAGTGAGCTCAGATGAGCATCTAAATAATGAAGTAGAGTACAGTTCAAAAATTAAAGCTGGAATTAAAATTGAAAAAGGTGGAACCTTTAATTACGGTGCTAAAATAAACTTTGTCACTGAAAAATACGACTGGGCTAATGATAGTTATTCAGTATTAGATTTTGGTGGTGGTTTATTTTTAAAAATAAATTACTAGAGAAGTTATCAACAGTTAAAGTTGCTAATTTCTAAATAAAAGACCTCTAAAGTTTAAATGTAAATATATATACTTAAAGCGAGTTCGGAGCGCAGGGCGAAGCCCGAGCACCGCATGTTTGAGTCTTTCAGTGGATATATTTACATTTAAACTTTAGAGGTCTTTTATTTAGGAGCTTCCATAGCTTGACTTATATACTTTTAAATTATCTTCAAATTCTTTGTTTAAGTCTTTAAATCTGGCATCAATCTCTTTTTCGAGAGATTTTATATGTGAATCAAATAATTTTTTTTCATCCTTTTCTGTGGCGAAAAAATGTTTGCGCTCCAAATCAAGGTTTTTATAAAATTCTTTTTTTTGAACAGAGCTAGGGCTTCCTTTTCTGAATTCATCTTTTTTTAATCGGGCATCTTTTGAATATTTTTTTCTTCGTTCTCGTTGCTCTTTAAAAAATAACTTTCTTTTATCAGATAACTTTTTTCGTAAAGTTCGTCTTTTTTCTCTAACAATTTTTAAAAAACTAGTTTTTATATTGCTAGGTTTACGGTTTTTATTAAAAAATAAAGAGTCCATGAGTTGCTGTTGTGAAGTTTTATTGTTGGCCTCAGTAGAGATTTTATTAATCTCGTTCACCTTAGATATTTCTTTATCATAAGAAAATTCTTTAATTAGGTCTATATGGTATTGATCTGTAGTCGTTTCTTCCGTCGGCGTTACGGGTTCTGGCTTTATAGTGTTAGCAGCACTGGGTTCGTTAATTGTTTTATAAGTTGAGCAAGAAGATAAAAGTACAGATAGCGCTAAAGCAAATATGTATTTAATCATAAATCTTCCTTGAGTTCATCGGGAGTGTCTGGTTGATAGCCAGGCCCAGCTTTTTTAATGGCTATGTTATTTAAAGCATTTTTTTCAATCATTGAAATTATTGGATATTCACCCATATTCACTTTATACCTTTTGGCATTGTATACTTGCGGCACTAAAAACAAATCTGCAGCAGTTATATCATTGGCAAAACAAAAATCACCATGAAATTTAGCCAGTAGTTTTTCAAAGTTTAAAAATCCTTTTTTTATCCAGTGCACATTCCAGGCAATGGCTTGCTCAACATTAAAATTATGTTCAGCTTTTAATTTTTTGCCGACACTTAAGTTCTGTAATGGGTGAATACCACTATTAATGACTTCGCACATTTGTATAACTATAGCTTTGTCATATGAAAGTTCAGGGAAAAGTCTGTAGGTTTCAGGGAAGGTCTCTTCCAGGTAAGTGATAATGGCCATAGATTGGGCAATTTCGTTGCCGTTATGGCTAAGTACAGGGAGCTCACTGAAGGAGCTAATTTTATTAAAATCTGGTAATAAGTGAGCCCCAGTTTTTAAGTTTATGGGCTCAGTGGTGTAATCCAGTTTTTTTAAATTAAGGGCTGCTCGTACTCTATAAGAGGCTGAGCTACGAAAATAACTATATAATATGAGGTTTTCCATATTTTAAATCATAGCAGGAATATCAAAAAATGTAAGTGATTTTATGGCGTTAAGTCAAAAGGCGAGCTGGGTAAAAAGTAGTTTATTTCCTTGCTTATAAAATATGGCTTATGTAATCTCCAAAACCTATAGACCTGGGAGGTATTTCAAATGAAATTAGGTACTTTGAAAAATCTAGATAATTTAGATGGTGATTTAGTTGTAGTTAGTCGTGATAATAAATGGGCAGTAAAAGCCTCTAAAGTTGCCCCAACTATGCAAAAAGCTATGGAAAACTGGAAACAAGTAAAATCTGATTTATCGGGTTTATATGACTCTCTGAATTCAGGCCAATGTGAGGGGAGTTTTTCTGTAAATGAACATAACTTTCATTCGCCATTACCTAGAGCTTATCAATGGGCTGATGGCTCTGCTTATATTCACCATATTAAACTAGTTAGAAAATCTAGAAACGCAGCCTTACCTGAAACTTTAGAAACAGTGCCTTTAATGTATCAAGGAGGCAGTGATCCTTTTTTATCTCCTAAGCAAGACATACCACAAATAGATTTTAGCCATGGCACCGACTTTGAGGGCGAAGTGGCTGTGATAGTGGGCGATGTACCAATGGGCGTAAGTGCTGAGGACGCTTTAAAGCATATTCAGTTAGTTATGATTGTTAATGACGTATCCTTAAGAGGGCTAATCCCAGATGAGTTAAAAGCTGGTTTTGGTTTTTTTCATGGAAAACCGCCAACGGCGTTTTCACCTTTTGCTGTAACACTAGATGAACTGGGTGAGGCTTGGAAGTCAGGGCGTTTACATTTACCTTTATTAGTTAATTATAATAATGAGTTTTTTGGCAACGCCGATGCCGGTGCTATGCATTTTCACTTTGGTCAGTTAATTGCTCATGCGGCGAGAACTCGCCCCTTAAAAGCAGGTGCAATTATTGGTAGTGGTACTGTATCAAATGATGACCTGGAAAGAGGTAGCTCTTGCTTACTAGAAAAACGAATGATTGAAAAAATTCACGAAGGTGTAATTAAAACCCCATTTATGAAAGAGGGTGACACCGTTAAAATTGAAATGCTCAATGAGAAAAACGAAAACATATTTGGCACTATTGAGCAAAAAGTAGTTAAAGCAGAAGATTAAAAAAAAAAAGCTCCTAAGGTTTAGGAGCTTTTTTATTTTATATTCACATAAGTTGTGAATTATCCCATCTTACATAACTCTTCTTTAAGACGCTCAATAACTTCTTTATCAACGTTATTTCGTTTAAAGTTTTTTAATATTGCAGCATCAAGTTGTTTAGAAACAGCCTCAGGCTTAGTCATCAAGTTACCTGTAGTTTCAGGGTTTCTTGCAACTTCATTTACCGCATCTCTTAAACTTTTAACGACTTTAGCATCTACTTTAAAGTCTTGACGAGCAGTTGCATTATTACTTAAAATATTATCAATGTTCTTAAGAAATTTACTGCCAATAGAAAGACTCATTGAAGACGCCCACGACCTTGCAGATATTAATAAATCATGTTGCTTAGATGTACTTTTTGCCTTTCCTTGAGCTCTAGCTGCATTATCATTCTTTTCTTTTAAACCTAAAGTAGTTTCAGATTTTGCTGATTTTCCAGACTTCACAGATTTTGCGAAAGTTTCTAAGCTGAAAGCAGTTACACATAATAGTGCCATTGTAGTTGTTATTAATTTTTTCATTATCTTTCTCCTTTTTTTAAGACTCTATATTTTTTTAATTATTAATTCGTTTAGTTATTATTTTTTAAAATTTCCTATTACATTTAAAAGTTGTACGATCATCTGGTTGTAATCAGAGATCTCTTCATTGAGCTTAATAATTTGTGTATTAATAAACTCAGTTTGTGTTCTTAATTCTGTTAAACTATTGTGCAATTCAAGGGCCAACTTTATTTGGC
>CALJPJ010000127.1 GCA_937980625.1 uncultured Bdellovibrionales bacterium | reverse complement strand
ATGTATACGATAGCCCTCAGAGTATAGATATTCATGGTGTAAAGCTTTTGCTAGCTCATGGTGATGAGATAGATAAAGATGATTATAATTATATACGTTTAAGAAAGTTTCTACGTTGTTGGCCAATGAAAATTGTTGCTTATATTTTGCCTGGTTTTTTAGTAAAAAAGATTGGAGACAAGGCGGGAGAGAAAAGTCATGGAAACTATTTAAGAGAAAATATAAATAAAGATAGAATTATTTCTTTAATTAGGAGTTACGCTCAAAAAGAGTATAGAAAAAGTAAATTTGATTTTTGTGTGACTGGTCATTTTCACCTAAGAGATGAGCATAGTTTTGAAACGGCAAAATCAATAAATCTAGGAACCTGGTTATCTGAACCTGGATTTTATGAGATCACTTCAGAGAATAATAAATTTTACGATTTATAAACTAGTTTCGAACTCATTGAAAGTTGAGTCATTGATATTAACATCATCGAAGTCTTCATCAAGCTCAAGACTTTCCCAATCTTCCACTTCACTATTAAGAGCTGCTTTTAACTGACTGCGATTGAAAATAGTTTGTCCATTAATTTTTTTTATAATGTCGCCATTTTTATAACCAATTTCTTTTAATATACTTTTATTATTTATTGAAATAACTTTAAATTGTTGTTCTCCAGCTAATGATTTTTGCTGGATGAGTTTTATTTCATTTTCAATATCAATGACTTGTTGTGTTTGTGGAGCAGCAAAAATACTGTAAGAAAATAAAAGCAAAGAAATAAAAGTTATTAACTTCATAGTAAGACCTCTAATGAGTTTAATTAATTCTTATATAAATTGTAATGAGTTTGCTGGTGGAAACAATAGTTGCTGGATAGCGTTAGCTTGTATTGTTGCAGATATTGGCTCTAGAATTAGTTCTAATTTTGAGTGTGTAAATTATTAAACCAGTTGTGCAATGTTTTTTCACTGTTTAGTTTTAATACGACTTATATTTACCAATATTGTTAAAAGCTTAGCCTTAATTCTCTCAGTTTGAGACGGTTAATTTTGGTTTTCACTTTGCAGCTTATGTTTGTATTGTTAGGCAAGGAGAACTAAATGAGTCAAAAAAATATAATCACAACTTTTATAATGATATTTAGTTTATTTCAAATTGGCTGTGCCGATAACTTTGAGCAGACCTCTGATGGTGGCGCAATAGTTACAAACCCTAATATATTATTAAAAGGCAATGTAGATGGTTTGTTTATAGACTCTAGTCGCTGTGAAGGAGAGAGTTATTTAGATAGTGATGTTGACAGCTTATTTTTGAGCATTGAACCCATTTCTCCTGAGCAGTATGTAATAGTAAACCCAAGTACGAATTTAGTCGTATTTGTTTTAAATAGATTTCAAAAAAATAAAAACTTAAGTTTATCATCCAGTTATATAAGAGAACGCAACGAGATACTAAAAGAAAATCATCAGTCATGTATAAATGGAGATGTTGATAAAGACTCTTTAGTTACTGTTATGAGTGATGCACATATGAGTAACTCTATTATTGAGAGTCCAGGCTTTGCAAGAACTCCTTTGGTAACTCCAGATTATAAGCACTTTAAAGTTAATGTAACGACTAATAACTATAAGTGTATTAATTCTAAAATGGTAAAAGTTGCAGATGAGACACATACTGTGGATTTATATAAGATTGAAGCAAATGTGGTATCATCACTTGAAGACCTAAGAAGTAAATATCAGCAATTTTGTTCAAACTAAGTTAATTGTATACCTACTTATAAAGCCTGTTGATTTAATAGTTGCTTGGCATGGGCAAGGCTAGTCTTAGTGATTTTTTCTCCGGAAATAAGTCTGGCGATTTCATTAACCTTTTCAGTTTTAATTAATTTTTTCATATGTAAAGTTGTTTTAGACCGAGTGTTGCATTTTTCGATTAAGTAGTGATGATCAGAAAAAGCAGCGACCTGTGGCAAGTGGGTTACACAAATAACTTGTTGTCCGTTTGATATTTCTTTTAGTTTTTTTCCTACTTTTTCAGCTGTTGGGCCACTAACTCCCGTATCAACCTCATCAAATAAAAAGGTGCGAGGAACATCTGTGTTGCCGGTAATCCTTTTTAAGCTTAATAAAATTCGACTAAGCTCTCCACCACTAGCGACTTTAGCAATTGGACGAGGAATATCTTTTTTGTTTTGTTTGATTAAAAACTCAGAAAGGGTATTGCCATAAGGGCCAATTGCATCGCTAATATCACATTGAACAGAGAAAATGACTCCCTTCATATTAAGGTCAAGAAGCTCTGTATTTATACGTTTGGAGAAAATATCAGCACCTTTAGAGCGTTTATGGTGTAAATTTTGGGCCTTACTTAAAAGAGAATTTGAAAGCTTCTGGAGTTTAATATTTAAATCATCCAATTTAGTATCAAAATTTTCAATATTATGAATTTCTTCTTCAATGCTAGTTTTATGATTTAGAATCTCCTCTACAGACTGTCCATACTTACGTTGGAGCTTGCGCAATGAATTTAAGGTGGATTCGTGTTTTTCAAGTTGGCTAGAGTCAGTACTAATACTAGAGCTAAAGTCTCTTAAATCATAAAGACTTTCTTCAATTAAAGTTTTAGCTTGAGATAGGGGGGAGATCTTTTTTAGTAATTCGGGTGAAATACTTTTATACTCTTCAGCCTTTTCAAGTAGGTTATGTATAACTACGAGACAAGATTTATCAGAGCTATATAATAATTGTTCTGCTAAGTGAATATACTCATTAAGCTGGCTTGAGCTTTTTAAAGTTTTAATTTTATTTTCTAGTACAGACTCTTCGCCGGGCTTTAAGTTTAAATTTTCAATTTCTCTGTATTGAAACTTTAAAAAATCGAGCCGCTGAGCATGATTCGGCTGGTTTTTCTTTATGTCGTGTATTTCTTTTTCTAGATTTTTAAATTTTTTATAATCACTTTCATATTCAGATCTTAAGTCCCAAAGGCCTAAGTATAAATCAAGGATATCTAGATGATAGTTAGTGGATTGCAGTTGTCTGTTATCATGTTGGGCTGTCATTTCAATGAGGGGAGCATCTTGATTGGTAAATTCAATTAATGGCGCAACTACTTTTTTTAAAGAATTTAGAGTTGATAAATTATCATTTAAGTAAACTTTACTTTTACCTTGATTATTTAAAACTCTGCGAACGATTAAACTATCTTCACTAGTGTCAATTCCCATTTCACTCAGTTTGGAAATAATGTCTGGTCGATCTGAAAGTTCAAATGCTCCAATTATTGTGGCGCTATCTTTGCCTTGTTGAATGATATTTGTAGATGTTTTTTGCCCCATGAGCATAGATAGGCATTTTAAAATGATAGATTTACCTGCACCTGTTTCACCACTAATAATATTAAGTCCAGACTCAAATGTAATATGAAGGTTATCAATTATAGCAAATTGATTTACTTTTAATTCAGTTAACATTGGGTTAATCCTTAGTTTTAATCTCTTTGTCCAAATTTAAGTTTTTCTCTTAGAAGGTCAAAATAATTATGTTTTGGTTCTCTTAAGACATGATGAGAGTATTTTGAAGTACTAATTAGAATTTTATCTTTAGCGTTTAGCTTGCTAGCCATTTTACCATCAATAGTGAGTAGAGCCCTATGTTTGGGGTTATTAAGTTTTAAGCTGATATCAGCTGTATCAGGAAATATAATTGGTCTGGTGGTTAATGAGTGTGGGGCAATAGGAGTCACCACAAAGGCATTGAGGTAAGGAAACAGAATAGGTCCACCTGCAGCTAAATTGTAGGCTGTCGAACCTGTTGGGGTGGATATGATTATTCCATCTGCCTTTAAAGGACTTACTAATAGGCCATTGTGTTCAATGTTTAAATTGATGAGTTGACTCATATCACCACGTTCAACGACAATATCATTTAAGGCATTTTCTTTAAGGATTGTTTTTGTCCCTCTTTTGACAATAACTTGTAAAAGACTTCTGGGGCGCTCTTCCATTTTGTTTTTAAGTACTTTCTCAATAGATTCAAAAAGATTTTCAATTCTAATTTCTGTTAAGAAACCAAGAGAGCCAAGGTTGACTCCAAGTATTGGAGTTTTGTGTTTGCCAATTAAGCGCACGGCCTCTAAGTAAGTCCCGTCACCACCTAAGACAATATATAAATCCATTGATTTTAAATCAGTAGGTTTTAGTTTTTTAGCACCTTTAATATTTTGTTTAGGGTGTGAGAAAACTTTAAGTTTTCTTGCTTTGAGCCAGTCACAAGTTTTAATGGCATATTTTAGAGCATCGGCCTTGTCAGGCCTAAAAACAATTGCAACTTTTTTATAAGTAGTTTTTGCTGGCACTATAAAAAGCCTTCTCGTTTCATAAGGGCTTCTGGCTTAGGTTCACGGCCACGAAAATTTTTATAAAGAGTCATTGGGTGGTCAGTGCCGCCTTTTTCGAGGATTTCACTTTTAAATTTACCAGCTACTTCTTTGTTAAAAATTCCATTTTCTTTAAAATATTCAAAGGCATCAGCATCTAATATTTCAGCCCACTTATAACTATAATAGCCAGCAGAGTAGCCACCAGCAAAGAGGTGACCAAAAGCAGTTGAG
>CALJPJ010000126.1 GCA_937980625.1 uncultured Bdellovibrionales bacterium | reverse complement strand
CTTTAATCGTATAATGTTTTCATCTATTAATTTTTAAACTGAAATGATGAAATCGTATTATAAATTAACAAATCTGTAATAAATTCATTAATAGGTGATTTATAATTTGTCAGCAAAAAGAGTTTGCATATGCCGTAAAGTCTTCTAATTTTAAAGGTTTACATGAGGTGGTTGAGGCAATAAATTTAAACTAAAATTAGGTATTCATATTGCAAAAGATGGACTTTACATAAATTAATTTTTAAATCATGGAGTTGTTATGAAGTTTCTATTTTTAAGTTTATTGTTGGTTTCAAGTGTTTCAATGGCCAAGGCTGTATATAATAGTGAGAGTGATGTTTTAGCAGCCACTGACCAATATAATACTGTGATGATGTATAATATGTTGGGTGATTGTTTACCAGTTTCAAATGGAACATCATTGATGGTTGAATTATTAGCCTCTAATTGGAATGTTGATAATGTTGGTCACTGTGCTGGTGCAGTAGTGGAAAATGAAGGTGGTCATTGTGTGCAGACTAAAAATACAATAGAAACACGAAACTACATAAGTTTAGGGTACACAGTTGTAGAAAAGCAAAACTGCAATTACTAAGTTAAATTTAATTAAACCAAAGATACAGGAGTATTATATATGAAAAAAGCAATATTGATTTCACTAGTGAGTGTTTTATTTTCACCACTGACATTCGCCTCACAAATTTCGTGTGAATCTACTATTGAGTTTCAAGCTAAAATGAGTTTTTATTCTAGATTAACCGGTAACTATTTAGATATGGAGACATTAAAGAAAGTTTATGAAGATGGTTCTGTTGTGTCTTATGATGCCATTGTCAGTGGTCCAAGTGGAGAGACATATGTGCTTATCGATGCAGATAAAGTAATGAACTCTTGCACCAATGTTAAGTTTTCTTTTCCAGGTTCGGATGATATTGATTCAGAAATTGACGAAGATTGTTTAAATTTAGGTGGTACATTAGATAATATCCCAGCTAAGTGTCGTTAAGACTTTAAAACTAGAAGTCTCTAATTAGGTAGAGACTTTGACTTAAAATTGTCACAGATGAGTGATGTCGATGAATGTCCATAATGGAAAGGGCGAAGACGATTTTTAATAAAAAAAGCCCACATAAATGTGGGCTTTATACTTTATTTATAGTTTAAACTTAGATGTTTAAAACTTATAAGCAACTCCAAGGCGGATAGCAATAAAATTGGCAGCCACAGTGTCTGATGATGGGAAGAAGTTAAACTCTGCCGCTATAGGGATCATCCAATTGGGAGAGACATGATAGTCGATGCCACCCGCTGCGACGAAGGTGTTTGCTGTTTCAATGGAGTCTTCTTTAAGTGCTGTTGACTCAGAACTCATTGGAAATAAAAGGTCAATACCTCCGCCAACCCATGGACGAAGAGTGCCAATGCCGAATACGTAACGAGCATGAAGATCTAAAGTGACATATGAAATTTCAACTAGACAAGCTTTATTAAATCCAGTTTCTACGGTCCCACATCTTTTAGGTCCTTCAGCATCTTCTAGGGCAAGAGACTCAATTCCTACCATTCCTCTAAACCAAACGGCGTTAAATAATTTATAGTCAACTAGGCCTTTAAAACTAAAACCAGTACCTGATAGCTTTGCTTCGTGAAAGCCTTGAGCTGAACCTTCTTCGCCAATTTTGCTCACAGTCATACTACCAATATTTGCACCACCAACAGCACCAACGGCAATGCTTTTAATAGCTGAGCGTGGGTCATATTCATCATCTTTTCTTTTTCTTTTTCTACGTTTAGAAACTTTACGAGTTCGCTTTTTTAAGGTCCAACCTTTAAGAGCTTTACTTTTTTTACTAATGACACCAATGGCTTTGTTTCCTTTAACGGCTCTAATTTTAACAAGACCACGCTTTTTACCATTTTCAGAAACAATATAAAATATGGAGCCCACTTCAAGGTCAGTGCCTTCGGCTTTGATAAGAACTTTACGTCCTTTAACTTTTGCTACGGAAGCGGCTTCGACTTGGTCTGCAAAAACAAAACTAAGTAGAAGAATACTTACTAAACTTATAAACTTCATTGGTTTTTCTCCATGGTGTGAGCAAATTAATAATTTGCAGAATTCTTTATAAGATATTAATATTGTAAGTATATTTTCAATATGGGGCAAATTGTTAAGACTATAAAGCTAAACTATGGCCCAAAGGCTTAAAGGCTTCGCTTTATTCTTGGGCAGCTAAATAAGAATCAAGACCAAGGTCTATCATTTGTTGAGTGATATTGAGTGTTGTGCCTTCGTTTTTTAAATTAAATAAGCAGGTAAATAAAAGTGAGCCTTTATTATAGTTAATTTTTATTTTAGTTTCTTGCGTGTTTTTAAAGGCTTCAAAGTCAATTAAGTAATCTGGGTGAAAACCAGAAGTTAAAAGCTGATCTACAGTTAAAAAAGTATCATTGTCTGGTTCTGCGACTAAGCAAAAAGACTCGTTAATCTGATCCGTTGAGCTGATAACGACTTTATTGTTTGCAAAACTTCCTTTGTTTTGAATAAACTCTTGTCCATCAGACTGGTAAACATTGCAAGATAGACTGCCAAATAATACCACTATAGAAACTAAATATAATGCTTTCATATCATTATTGTACTGAGTGAATGGGGTAGTTATTAAGAAAAAAATATAAACAACTGCTTTGGTCCCGTACTTTTAGTTTTAGTACTTAGAAAGTAAAGTTTAACTGGTTTTGCAAATTGAAAATTGGGCAATGCGTTATCGCCCGCTGTCTGGACTATTTATTTAAAGCTATGCGAATATTGAACAGGATTTCTGCTCAAAATAAATGCATATGCTATTGGTAATGGCAAGTTTGTTGATGACAGTTATATATATGGTTTATATGTTTATTCATCAATTAATGAAGATAAGGGGAGTTCC
>CALJPJ010000125.1 GCA_937980625.1 uncultured Bdellovibrionales bacterium | reverse complement strand
ATGGCTTCTAGTGATTGTGATGTGGACTTAACGAGTTGGCCACTTTTAAGGACTTTTCCTTGGTTATTTTTGGCAATTGACTGAGCAGATCGTACACTTGACTTAACAATCTGTGCAATTTCATTAGCTGCTTGAGCACTTAAATGGGCCAGGTTACTTACTTCTTGTGCTACAACTGAAAAGCCTCGACCGTATTCACCAGCTCTTTCAGCTTCAACGGATGCATTTAAAGATAAAATTTTAGTTTGAAATGCAATTTCATCAATAACTTTTGTTTTATCGCCAATTTGTTCAATAACTTCAACCATATGTTCAATCTCATCATTACTTTCTCTAATTTCATCCATAGAGCCTTTGAGATCACCCATTTCATTAAAAAGTTTACTAATAGTAATTTTCATTGTGTCAGACAACCCCTTTGAGTTTTCAGCTTGTTGAACATTATTTTTTACCATAGCTGTAAGCTCTTCAAGGGAAGCAGCTGTTTCATGTAGAGAACTAGCTTGTTTATTAGCCGTGTCTGAAAGCAAGTTGCTATTTTTTGTTAAGCTAGTGGCTTCTTCCCCTAAGTTTTTATAATTTCCACCTAAATCTGCTGCAATATTTGAAATTTGAGTTTTTAAAGATTTTCCTATAATGAATGAAATTAAGATAATAATAGATGAAGCAATAAAAAGTATTAGTAACATTCCTTTTTGAGCGATAGATTTCTCTTGTTGAGTTTTTTTGTAAAACTGAACACCCTTATTGTCAGCAAAGTCTTTTAAATATTGAAATGACTTATTAAGTTTACTTAGTTTTTCACTCAGTCCGTCAGTTTTATTTGAACTAACTTTTTTTACCCATGAAATGTATAAGCTTTCTGCCTTACTAATTTTATTTTTATCACCAAGAAAGCGTTCATGAAGTAGCTTAAAGTAGATCTTATTTTTATTGTTGATTTCTTTTACTTGTTGGCGTAGCTCATTCATTTCACCATCACTTAACATAGAGTTTTTTTGACTATACAAGGACTGTATTTTTAATATACCAACTTCGATTTCTCTTAAAGTTTGTCCAACAGCATATGGGTGTTTGTACATCTTTTCGCTATATGATGATACTTGCTCTAGTTGCCAGTACCCAAAAAAGCCAAAGGCTGTAAAAATTAACATTGGTATGGATACCAATAAAATAATTCGATGAGTAAGATTTAGTGATTTGGCCATATAAAGCTCCTAAGCTGCCTTTTTAATAAGTTTTTTCTTTTCAATTAATTTATCAATATTTACTTTAAAAATTAATTTTTTATTATCTTGATTTAAGCAAGTAACAATACCGTCATACTGTGATGTGACTTCTTCACCAAGTATCGTCCAATTTTTTTCTTCTAAAAGTTCTACACCAATTGGATTGTCAAATAAAACACCAAATTTATCAGAGTTGTGTTCAATGATAGCAATACAGCTCTTCCTTTTTTCAGGATTATTTTTTACTTTTTTAATAATATAGTTTAAATCATAAACACCAAGGACTTCACCGCGAATATTTACTAATCCACTTACGAAATCAGACTGTTGCGGCATTTTCTGAATTTCAAAATCATGAACAACTTCTCTTAAATATTTTAAATTAAATGAAAAGTGATTATTATCTATATAAAAGACTAAATGTTTTTCACTCATGCAGAGGCCTCAATATATTTTTCAATAATTTTTTGTGGGTCAATAACTGTGGTTACATCTCCGTTAGGTAGTATTGTCGTACCAGAAATTAATTCAATTGTAGAAATATTATCTACTAAGGGTTTTACAAGAATACTTTCTTGACCGAGTAGATTATCAAAGCACAAAGCATATTTTTTATTATTATATGTTGCTATGAGTGCAACTTTTTTATCAAAAACTGTATTTGAGTCTTCACCTTCAATAAAGTCGATAGGTATAATTGATATTGAATCATCACCACGCTTTAATAAGGTTTTATTATTTGCAACTTTAACTATATGACTAGTTTTTATTGACTGTGCTTCATCAATTTCAGAGTTTATTATTGCGTATTTGCGTTTTTTTGAATTTACAATGGTTCCTTTAACGAGGCTTAAATTCATTGGTATTTCAATAGTAAATGTTGTACCTTCTCCAACTATAGAGTTTATAGTGCACTTGCCATTTAGTTTTTTTAGTAAACTTTGGACCACATCCATACCAACACCACGCCCTGATATATCAGTCACTTGCTCTTTAGTTGAAAATCCTGGTTTGAAAATTAGTTGCAACTTATCTTGATCAGTTAAATGAGCATTGGATTCAATTAAGTCTTTTTCTATAGCTTTTAGGTATATAGACTCGGCATCAATACCTTTTCCATTATCTGAGATCTCAATAATAAAACTATTTGCTTGTTTTTTTAATTTGAGGTGAACTTCAGCTTCGTCCATCTTTCCCATTAGAATTCGGTCAGACTCATCGTCTTCTAAACCATGGTCAACGGCATTACGTATCATATGAGTTAAAGGATCAATAAGGCCATCAAGAATAGATTTATCAACTTCATTTTCTCCGCCCATTGAAATAAACTTTGCTGATTTTCCTGTGGCTTTGAGTGATTCGTTGAAAACTCTTTCCATTCTTAATAGGAGTGGGTTAGCTGAAAGCAGCCTTAGGTTTATAGCATTGTTGTGAAGTTGGGTGATTAGTTTGTTAATATTCCTCATAGAGCTTTCTTTTTCTCGAGGGTTTAAATCTTTGCTAACGCTATACTGTGAAGTTAAAATTCGAAGCTCGTTGAGTAAATTCATAATATTGTCAACCCTAGATAAGGGCACTTTAAGAATTGAGTCAGCTTCAAGATTATTAAGTTTTTGTGTGTTGGTACTAGTGGTATTTTCTTGGCTAGAAGTATCTTCAAACAGCTCATCGGCATCAGTAATACCGATGAGCTGGTTAATTTGCGCTGCAGTTTTGTTAAGCTCTTTGACATGTTCGTTACCATGTATGGCTTGTAATATTAGATCATTAGATGACAATAAACAGTCAGCTATTTCACTATTTATTTCAATTTCTTTATTTTTTAGTTTTATTAAAAGCTCTTCAAATAAATGAGAAAAAGTTGATACATTATCTAAGCCAATTGTTTTTGCTGAGCCTTTAATATTATGAAAAATCCGACAACTCTCATCAAGCTCATTAATGAGGTTATCTGAGCTATTAATCTTAATAAAAATTTCTTCAGAACGACTTAGTAAATCTTTTGCCTCATCTCTGAAAACATCGAGTAATGACTCATGCGGCATTATCTAAGACCTTACGTTTAAAAACTTGAGCTAGCTTTAGTTTAAAATCTTTTGGTGTAAAAGGTTTCAAAACATAAGCGTCTACACCAGCTTTGATAACTTCTTGAACAATATTTATATCAGTTTCAGCTGTGAGCATCAAAAATGGTATATCTTTATATACTGGGTGATTTCGGCAGTTTTTTAATAACTCCACACCTTTCATTTTGGGCATATTCCAATCTGAAACTATAAACTGTGGCCTTAGCTCTGGTGCCGATTCAACTTCTTTTAAGTACTCCCAAGCGTAAAAAGCATCATCATGTTTTATGATAGTCTTAACTTTAAACTCCTTGAGAATATTTTGTACCATCATGCGGATTGTTGCCATGTCATCAGTAATTAAAAACCTTAAATCAGAAATTTTAGTCATAAGTGCCTCCATTTTAAATATCGGGTTTAAAATTAGTTTTCTTAATAAATTTTAAAGGTTTAGCATTTGAGGTTTCATATTCTTGACTAAAATCTAGCTATGGATATGTAGGCAGGAGTTTTATCTGATTAAACCAGAACTAAAGTCAATAGTGCAAAGCTTAATTGTTGAGCACTACTTTGATGTTAAAAAAATAGAATTTTTGATTGTATTAGGGTTTCTTGAAGTATAAATAAACACATGATTTATTAATAATTGACCAGCTTATTTAGTATTTTTTTACTGAATGGCTACAAGTTATAATCTAAAAATTAAACATGAGGTACAACGACATGAAAACAACAATTAAGCTAGCTACAATTATTTTATCAGTTTTTATTTTTGATACAGCAGTGGCTAATAACTTTCATATTCCTAATTATTATAAAAATAGGCGCACATCTAATATTTTTTCGTCTGTTGGTTGGAGTAGCAGAAATGAAGTGGGCATAAACTATAAAAAAGTAGATAGAGAGGACAAGCCCGAAGGATCGGGTTTTCAAGATAATAAATATGATGCTTTTGCCTCAGTTCTTCATGGGTACTACAGGATTAATGAGCAATTCAATTTAGAAATACAAGCAGAAAATACTGGACGTGAACAGGACGATTTACCATCTGGTGAAAAAAACGAAAATGACACTTTAGAATTTGAATCTCAATTGGGTTACAAATTTGCTACACTCCCTATAGTGATGAGTGGGGGGCTAATTTATAGTAAAGATGAATCTTTAGAAGAAGATTCTTTCTTTGGTAAAAGCACAAATGAAGTAAAAAGTATAGGAGCTGTGTTAGGAATGAGTTATAAAATGCCCAATAATATTTTTTATGGATTGGGTTTTAAGCATAATGATACTAAAAGAGAAGATAAAGATGATTTTGGAACTCAAAAAGATGATCAAAAATCACAAACTGTAAATATTGGTATGGGGCAAGTTTTTGGTGACTTAGATAGTCCTGATGCAGCTTACGAGTTTAATATTACAAATGAATTTTTAGGCTCGACTAAATTTTTATTTCTATCGCTGCAGGGACTTTACAATAAAAATATTTTTCAAACTTATGGCGGACTTTTGTTTGCTCGTGCCACAAGTACTGGAAAAGACATTAAAAAATACACTTTTAATGCTGGTGTAGATGTTAGTGTAAATGACTTTTACTTTGGACCTGAATTTACGGCCTCTTTAAATAAAATTAGTGATGACTTTAAGGCTGTGGAAACAAATATTTCATTACAAGCTGGCTACCGAACAAGCTTAATGGAGTTTTATTTAGCTTTAGAGAATGAAACAACAAAATTTGAATATGATAACCCTTTATCGACAGATTTTAAATCGACAGAACAAGCTATCACCATTGGTGGAGTTTATAAATTTTAACCTTTTTAAGAATTATGGCTATGAGTAATTGGAATGCAGAGTTTGATAAATATGTAAATCATTATTCTTTTTATCAAAAAAATGATGATACGATTAAAATTGATGATGAAATGGTTAAGGTTATTGGCTCTGATATGGGGCGTAATGTGGGTTTTGATCGAGTAGCTGTACACCATCATATTATTCCACCAGGTTTTAGAAGCTCCTTACCCCATGCCGAAAGTTTAGAAGAAGAGTTTGTTTTTGTTTTAAAAGGAAACATTGATTTATGGCTTAACGGTTTTATTAGTCACTTGAGCTCTGGTCATGCTGTTGGTTTTCCGGCAGGAACTGGTGAAGCTCATTGCTTTATTAATAACTCAAGCCAAGATGTTCATCTCCTTGTTGCCGGTGAGAGATCTAAAAATGATAACTTATGTGCCTTTCCAATAAACCCTGAGCTAAAAGAAGACTGTGCCATTTGGTGGGATGATTTCCCTAAGCATAGGCTCGGTCCCCATAATGGTGAGCCTGGCCCTGTTGAAACCAATTGTTTATCAATAGATAAGTCAGATCGAATATTTTATTGTCCTGACTTTAAAAAAGAAGAGTCTTTTAATTACCCGGGGGACAATGAAACATTTAGCTCTGGGTTTCGTATAACTGATAAATTAGGTTTAAAAGCCTTAGGTATTTCTTATGAGTGTTTAGAGCCTGGTAAACGAAGTGCATTCCCTCACGCTCACACTCATGAAGAAGAGTTTGTCTATGTAATTAAAGGTGAGCCCACGGTTTGGTTAAATGGCTATGATAAAAAATTAGGGGAGGGAGACTTTGCTGCCTTTCCTTCAAATACCGGTTTAGCCCATGTAATTGTTAACGAAACAAATGAAGATATTTATTATATTTGTATTGGTGAAACTCAAGACTTTCCAGATGAAAAAATTATTTACCCCTTAAATCCTTTACGTAACAAAGAGTATTTAGCTAAAGGCTGGTACTGGCTAGATGCTCCGCAGAAAAATATGGGAACCCATCCAGCTAAAGTTAGTCATCAAAAAGGCCATATCAATTTTACTCTATGTAGTGAAAGTAATGCTGATAAAATATTTGATATTTTTAAGTCTTCTCCAGAGTATTTTGAAAAAGTAGAAGGGTGTCAGCCTAGTATTGAGCTGGCCAAAAAATTTATATTAGATCGCCCAGATAAAACCATTGAAAGTTATTATAATGAATTTTTAATAATTAATTATGAAGGGGAGCAAATAGGTGTGTTAGAGTTACACCTAAATCACCCTGAAGATAAGCATGGTTATATTGGTTTATTTTTACTTAAAAATAGTCATCAAGGTAGAGGCTTAGGCAAGGCTTGCTACTTAGTTGCTGAAGACTATATGAAAAGAGCTTTAGGCTGTGATAAAATTCGCCTTGGAGTTTCAGAGTTTAATAATGTAGGTCAATTTTGGCAAAAAATGGGCTTTAAATTAAATGGAAACTCTTTTAGCTGGCATGGCGAGAAAAAAAATAACCAAGTCTTGGAGTATGAAAAAGTAATTAAAGGCGAATTGAGTAGTTAATAGAGTCGGCAGAAGTTAAAATTAGGACGTATTATTATTTTAGTTACAATGAGTATGCTCTAATTTTTTAATATTAGAGTTTAATTTTTTTACAAAACGCTTAGAGTAACTTTTAAAATAAAGCCGAGCAAAAACAGAAGACTTTGGAGTTTCATAGTTTCCAACCCATAGAAATGTTCTAAAACTACCATTATTTATAATTTTAATTTGAGCCCCACCAGTAAATGGATGTTCACCTGGAACAGATGAGTAAGCTATAGTTTGAGGCTTATTGATTTGGGTAAAAATATATTTATATGTTTGATCTTTTAGTGGTGTTTTGTAGGTTACAAAAAAAACAGAATCAGTTTTTAACTCCTGGCCAAAAACAGTGGATAAATTATTTGGCCATGTGTTTGAGCTTAAAGAGTCAGTCATAGCAATGGCAAAATCATTCCATAAAATTTTTTGTGGCAAGCAAGTATTTATTTCGGTGGTAAATTCTAATGGGATGTAATTTTGCGCAGGTAATACTACTGGAAGCAAGCTAGCTCCAATAAAAAGTAATTTAAGAAAAGAACTCAGAAAGTAATTATTCATTAGCCATTCATAACTAAAAACTTATTATTATCCTAGTTATTTTATTAAAACATTAGAGGTATTGTGGGTGTTGTCAAAACTAGAGAGAGATTTTGTATTAAATGACTGTAATAATTAGGTTTTTAAGGCGACTGTGTTAGTTTGCGTTGCACCTTAGAGATGTTAATGTAAAAAGTATTAAGCTTGATTTATCATAATGAGGCAAAAAAATTGTATTAATTTTTTCCATTAACTCACGAGAGTTAATGGAAATGGTATTATGTATAACTTATTTAATATTAAATTTTTCTTTTAACATTTTGATGGCTTTTTCTTTGGCTTCATCAGTAATATCTGAATCCATTATTTTTGCCTTTTCTTCTTTAAACTTAGCCATTTTTTCAGATGCTTTTTCTTTTACTGATTCCACAGCTTTGCCATACCCACCTTTACCTTCACTGGCCATTGAAAAGTTGGCCATTCCTAAAAATAAAACACTGGCTATAATAGTTAGTATAATTTTCATAAGTTCTCCTTTATGTCTAAGTTAAAAATCTATTTGTTAAAAGGGTTTAAATCAATAAGTTTATGAGTGAAGAGTTCAAAACGCACGAAAATTAAGCAAAAAACTATTTAGTAAGAGTAGATTATACCAAACCTATTAAATAATTCTCTAAAATTTAAAGTTACTATTTATTAAGGTGCTCAAACAGCTACCCTACGGGCAGAACTCCGCGTGTCATTAAATAATAACTTTAAATTTTAGAGAATTATTTAATAGGTTTTTAGTCAGATAGAAGCGAAGCTTTATAAGATTTTTTTAAGACTAAAATCCATATTATCGTTAACAATTATGAGCTCTCCCATTTTCAGTTCAGTCCAGACATTTTGTCCTGATAGAGGTTCACTTGATACCAATAAATGATTTACTGCAGAATTATTTGGGACCTTGTTTTCACAAGTTTTATTATAGAAGTTACAAGTGGAGTTTTCGGGGCACTTTGTTTTGTGAGTACTATAGTTTAAAGGTTTGCCACCTTGAAAGGCAATCATTGCTTTACCGTTAGTTATAATAAAAGTTAAAAAAGTATTACTATTATCAGCATTAGGATCACTTTCAAGTTCACCTACAATATTGATTATATTTTTTATTGCCAATTCAATAGCTTTATCAAAAGAATTTGTTTTTATGACTTCAGATAAAACTATAAAAAATAATATTTCGCTATCTGTTTCACCTAGGATAAAGCGAATAAATTGTGGAGAAATCAAGCGTAGTAATTTATTTTTATGAGTATTAAAGTTTTTTATATTTCCGTTATGAGCAAAAACCCATGGGCCATATTGAAAGGGGTGAGTATTGAGTATGCTCTTTGACCCTAAGGTTGCATTTCGGATGTGGGCTAAAACAGTGTGGGAGGTTACAACACCAGATACTTTTTGAAAAATTTTATCTTCAATGGCTTTGTTTTCTGATTTAATAATGTGTGGGGCGTCTTCAACATAATAGGCCACTCCCCAGCCATCAGGGTGCTCTTCACTAAGTTTAATTATAGCATTATCTGCATTCACTAAACTTTGGTGAATTTGACTTTGTAAAACAGATTTAAAGCTAAATAGCCGACACATCAAAAGCTTATCGGAGGCTTATTAGAGTTTGTGAATTTTATTATCAGAAATCAAGACTTAAGCCGACATAAATAAAGCTTTAAATGAAATTTAGAAAAGCCTTTTGCGGCGACAAAAGGCTTAGGTACTTATTATAAAAGTGATTTGATTACTCAGTAAACTCACACAGTGAAGTAGGCATCACAATTTCTTGCTCACTATTATTGGACATCATAAAGTTACAAGGGTTATAGCCTTGACTAGTTAGTAAATCTTGGATTTCATTTAACTTATCATTTGGCAAAGTTTTAGTTCTAGCTAAGATCCAGCCTAATTTTCTTTTAGGTTCGCCAACAACAACGTATTCATAATTTTCACCCAAGTCCATAATCCAATAGTTTCCAGAGGCAAACCAAAGTGGGCGACCAAAAATTATAGCAAATGTAACTTGTAGTTTCGCATTAGAATTTAGCTTAGGATTTACTCGAGCACGACCAACGCCTTCGTTGTACTGGCCATTATTTTTAGTGCAAGAATTAGTCACTTGTACGTAGTTGACTCCTTTTTTATTAGCTGGAAGTAACTTATAGTTAGCCATTGTATTAGTTACACATTGTTTTTGAAAGCTATTTGGTATTAGTGCAACTTGGTGCCAGTCGCCCATATAGCGTTCGAGGTCAACGTCAGTAACAACTTCGATGGCTCCAGCTTGTAAACTAGAGCAAGATAGTAAAATTAGACTTAATAAAAAAGTTAATAGTTTCATATTTTCCCTTATTGAATTCAACCAAAGTCATGTCTTTGATTGGTTGTTAATAAATATTACTTAGGCTAGATTTGCCTAATTGTTAAGTCTCAGATTGAGAAATAATAAAACTCAATTATTTACAAAGTTTGTGGTGTCAAAAAAGCTAACGAAGTAGTTTTAAATTAGAAGTGGAAACAGGTAAGGATTTAATGTTTATGCAGCGCACAATAAGTTTGTAAAAAGCATACCTGGACTAGAGTTTAACTGAGTCCTTAATGAAAACCTAGTGACAATACCATGACAAACTTTTTCAAAAATAGGATATACTGTATTTTGTGGATTTAGCAAAATTTTATATATTACATAGCGACACAGTTACAACCAAATCTCATGGTGTAGAGCTTCACTGGAAGACATGTCTGCGTAATATTTACTTTGGTTATAAATCATTTGCCAGCGATCAAGTAAACATAAGCTCTGGTATAGAGGTCTATGAGTCTGTTGAGGCTTATAAGTTTTTATTACAAGTTGTCTGTGGGTTAAAATCCCCTATGATTGGTGAAACAGAGGTTTTTGGTCAGTTTAAAAACTATATAGACTCTTTGACAGGCCTCAACTCAGCAGGTGAGTCTATAAAACAAGTTTTAATTGATATTAGAAATACTTCTAAAAAAATTCGTTCGGAACATTTAATTAACTTGGGAGCGCAAAGCTACGGAAGTCTTTTGCGAAAACAAATTAACTTTAATAATGAAATACATATCGTCGGTGCTGGTCAATTTGTTGAAGATATAATTCCTTGGTTATCAAAAAAGTCTGATCAGATATATATTCATTCTCGAAATGTTGAAAAGTCTAAAAGCAAAAAGCAACTTTCTATTTTAAAAAACTTTTCACTAGATTCTTCTTTTTTAAAAAGTGGGACTTTAATAATAGCCGCACCACTTTCGAGCAAGCAAATGAGTGATTGGGTGGGGTCATCTAACTTTGATGTTATTTATGACTTAAGAGGGAGTTCATCTGAAGACCCTTTAAACTTAAAGTCTGAGATATTTAATTTAAAACAATTTTTTGATCAAATTGAAAATAATAAATCTAAAATAGAAAAAAAGGTGTCCCAGGCGAATGTCATGATTCAGTTAATCCTAGATAGTAAACTGAAAGGGCAAAAACTACACCCTTTCGGATGGGATGATATATGCGCCTAAAAATGGCGTCCCGTAAAAGTGACTTAGCCAGACTTCAATTACAAACAGTAGGTAAATACCTCGAACAACAATTAAATGCGCAGCCAGAGTTTATTTATAGTGAATCATTTGGTGATAAAAATTTAGATATCGATCTAAAAGGGGCTGAAAACAAGGGCTTGTTTACAAAAGATTTTTATGAAGCTATTGTAAACCAAGATGTAGATATGGTGGTGCATTCGTGGAAGGACTTGCCAATTGAGGACAATAAAACATCCATAGCCATGACTTTACCTCGGCATGATGCCAGAGATTTACTGTTAGTTAAAAAATCAAGTTTAGAGAAAATCATATTATCAAAAACCATTGAAATTCTAACCTCATCGCCAAGACGAGAGTTTTTTTTATCAAAGCATTTAAAAAAACTTTATCCGGCTCAACTTGATGACGTTAAATTTGCTCCCATAAGAGGAAATATTCCAACGCGGTTAAAAAAACTCTTGCAAAGTGATAGCGATGCTCTAGTGATGGCCAAGGCAGCTTTAGACAGAATGCTATCCGCTGAGGGTGAAGAATTCGAATCAGTTAAAAATGAAATTAAGCAAGATCTGGCAATGTGTGAGTGGATGGTCTTGCCCTTAAAACTATTTCCATCGGCAGCAGCTCAAGGGGCGCTTGCTGTTGAAGTTTTAAAAGGCTCGTCAATTGAACAAAAATTAAAAAACATTAACTGTAAAACTGATTTTGCAATGGTGAAGTTAGAGCGTGCTAAGCTCAAAGAGCTTGGTGGTGGCTGTCATAGTCGTTTGGGTGTAAACTACTTATCTAGAAGTTTTGGGACTATTTTTTATTTGTCCCATGAAGTGGACGGTGAGTTACATAAAGTAACTAAAATTCTTAGAGACAAAGAGTTTGAAAAAGTTGATGAGCAATTTGTTTGGCCAGGAAATCAAAGTGTTCCTGCCACCAGAGAAACAATCACTATTAACTTAAATGAAATTAAAAAGTTTAATGGTCTATATGTTACAAAATTGAGTGCAATGCCAGATGGTTTTACTCCAGAAAAGAGTCAGGTGGTTTGGACGAGCGGTTTAATCACTTGGCAAAAATTAGCTAAAAAAGGTATATGGGTACATGGAAGTTCGGAGTCATTGGGTGAAACTGAGCCTATGCGTTTGGATGAGTTAACAGGAGGCCCTTTAAAGTGGGCTAAATTATCCCATATAAACGGAGCAAAAACAGAAAAAACTATAATTGGTACTTATCGTGTGCATTGGAATTTTAAAAAAGAAGATTTACTAGGCTGTAAACACTTTTATTGGATGAGTGGAGAAATGTTTAAACAGGCCTTAGAAGCTTGCCCAGAAATTATAGAGGCCAGTCATTACTGTGGCCCCGGGCACACTTATGAGGCTCTTAAGCCATTGATAGACAAAAGTAAGTTGTTTGTTTGTTTAGGTTATGAAGATTGGAAAAAGGAAATAATAAAGTGAATTCATTAGAGTTATTTGAAAAGTCATATACCGTTACTCCTGGTGGGGTACATAGCCCGGTTAGATCTTTTGCTAAAATGGGTTGTGATCCCGTTTTTTTTAATGAGGCCAAAGGGGCTTATATAACATCAGTTGAGGGCAAGACCTACATTGATTTTTGTCAAAG
>CALJPJ010000124.1 GCA_937980625.1 uncultured Bdellovibrionales bacterium | reverse complement strand
CCGAAGAGGAGCAAGATTTTATCTCCAGCTTTGACTTAATTGAAGCCTTTACTCTTTGGCATTTTGAGGAGAACTATTTTTTAAGTAATGATTTAGATTTAACTCAAGAGTTAAATTACTTAGAGATTGAACATTCTTTTTATAATGCTGAGCCTTTGATATTAGAGTTATTTGGTCAGATACTTCCTGATTTGAGCCCTGAGAAGGCATTAGGTATGTATAGTTTTTTAGTGGCTAAGGGCTATTTAGTACTTTCAGCCGATGACCTTAATGAAATTAATGATATTCTAGTTTATCAACACTGGCTTAAATTGCCAGAACAGCGAAGCTCAAGCTCCTCAAGAATGGAGTTAATGAATGTATTAGAGTTTTTAACTGAGCTGATTTAAGTAAAAATCTCAACATATCAATAAAGATAGGCCAGCCTAGCCAAAATGAAATATTAACAGTTTTTATTTATCTCAAGTCCTATGAGCTCTATTTGACCATAAAAACCCTTATTTTAAAGGAATTTTCTAGGTATTTAGCCTAGTAATGCCTTATAATGTGGTGTGTCATTGACTCAAAGTGAGATTTTTAATGCTTATGATTAGAGGTGTAAAATTGGGTACTTATAAGAGATTAGCTAGAAGCCTAATTTCTCTGGCCATATTTTACTCTTTAATCCCACAGGTTTTTGCAAAAACAAAGTCAAAATCAGTATTTAGTTTAACAAGTAGCTTTTATAACCAAACAGACTTTAATGAGAATAAATATCAATTAAATAGTTCTGATTTTGAAAACAAATTTTTGTATAAAAAGAATAATATTATTTATAAGCACCATTTAGGTGGTTTTTTTCAGTTGGGTCGAAGCAGTAATAGCTTTGATTTAAAGTTAAGTGAATCTTACGTCGGCTATAGAGGCTTAAATAATAATCTTAGCTTAGGGCGAAAAAAAGTGCAGTATAGCCAAGCCGATGATGCTTGGAGCTTAGGTCTAGTGAGTCCTTTATTTAACCAAGATTATTTAAGTCCTGAAAAGCAAGGTTTAGTGGGCTTTCATTATGAGTACAAAAATAAGAGTTTTTATATTCAAGCTTATGGCTCTTATATTCATACTCCTCACCAGTTGCCAAGCTTTGATGTTAAAGATAGTAAGGTGAGCTCCTTAAGCCCATGGTTTGCTTTGCCGCCAGAGCAAATTAGTGAGCAAGGAGGTTTAACTCCGGTGCGCTACTCTGTAAATAGGCCAGAATTAAAAGATCTATTATTTCAAAAAAGCTTCGGATTTAAAGTAGGGGTTAATAAAAAACAGTATGGTTTAAGTTTAGGTTATTTGAACAAACCAAATAATGATTTTCATAAAATGTTGCAGTTTAGTGAAGAGTTAACAACAAATGACTATTTTGTTTTAGTTGAAGCTACAACTAAGCGACACCAACTTTATATGGCTGATGCATTTGTAAAAATTGACGATGCAAATTTATGGTTATCTTTAATTAAAGACACACCTGAGTCGGACTATGAAAAAGATAAAACTTGGCAAGAAACAGTTCTTGATGAGCAAACTTGGTTTAGTTTGGGGTTTAAACAAAACCATATAATTTTGCCAAACTTAGAGCTATCATCGGCATATATAAAAAGGGTTGATGATAAGCTAACAAAAAAGACGCTATTAACTTATAGTGAGTTAGATAGAACTCTTAGTCGTTCGTATTTTAGGCGTAGTGAAAGTGTACAAGTAAAGTTAAAGTATAAGTATTATCTAGGCAGGCAAAGAAAATTAAAATTATTAACTAGATACGAGTACTCTATTGCTGATAGAGGTCACTTAAATACTGTGCGTATTGGATATGATGTTCATATGTTTTCAATGTTTGCAGAAGGTGGAGTAATATCATCTTCGTCTGATGATAAATCAAGCTTTTTTAATTCTTATAAAGGTAACGATTTTTTGAGTCTAGGAGTTAGCTATGTATTTTAGACTTACTCTTGCTTTAATAGTTTCCATAGTTTTTATGGCCTGTGGCTTTGAATTTGATGATGTGAAAAATAAAAAAGTATTAGAAGTAAATGACTCCTCATCAAACTTTAAGTGCATTAATAATGATGTTGTTAACTTTTTGGATACTGGGTTAGAAAACACAGATGCCACTAAGGTAGATAGGGCATTTGACTGTTTAGTTTATGCCGTTGAAGTGATCGATTCTCATATTAACATTAGAAATAATAACAATATTGAAATTAATAGTGTTAAAAAATTAGTTAGGAAAAAAGTAAAAACTTATACCAGTAATACAGATAAGATTATTGATGTGTTCTTCCAGGCAAAGGAAAAAACTTTAAAAGGAAGTGCAACTAGTATTAGTCATTCGGAATTAAAAAAGTTAAAGTTATTTATTAATGAATTAAGGTCCCTGTACTTAAATTTATTTCCGACTATGAAAATAATGAATAAAGTTAAAGGAGAGGGAGTTTCTTTTTTAACTGTGTCTGACACAATTTACAAATTGAGAAAAGCAGAAGCGATTTTTCATAACATATTTTCTAAATATAAAATTAGTTTGTCAAAAAAAGAAATAGAAAGCTGGCTATCTGTATCTAATATATTAAATGATGAGAAAAGACGAAGTAAGTGGGAGCTGTATTGGAGCTTTCATCATATGATGTGGCCAAAGCATAATGATATTACATACAAAAATGTTTTTTCGTGGTTAAGTGGTGTGAGAAGCGTTATGTCTTGGGCTATTAAAAGCAGGTTTTTGTGGTCAGTAGATAATTATATGTCTGGAGAAACTTCAGAAGATGTTTTAGCTACAACTGATGAGGTGTTAAACTTTGTGAGTCGAGTTTTAAACAATAAAGATTCAAAAACAATTACTTATTTAGAAATGAATAAAGTGGTTGAAAACTATGAAAAAGTGTATGGATTGCCCCGTAGTTTAAAAGTTAAAGATGTTCAAGAAATAATACCTATAATTATTGAAAAGTTAATAAGCGTGCCCAAAGAGTTGAGATCAAAAACAAGTTTTAAAAAGTTAGTTTATGCGAAAAAATTTAGACCTTATTATTCAGGCTTTACAATTCATCATTTTCAACGTTTTATTAGTGAGTATAATATATATAAAGATATTCAGTTAGCACTTGTAGCAGGTCAGTTTAAGCCAGGTTATGAAGATAAAATGAGTTCTAATAGATTACATATTAATCATTTTCAATCTTTAATTGAAGCTATTCATCCATACTTTCCCAGGGAAAGGCTTGGGTTGTACGTTCTTAAAAAAAATGATCCTGAAAAGTACAATAAACGTAATTTATCAATGCAAAATATGTTTAGGTCCGCTGCAAGGTTAATCGCCATGGGTTATACGTCTAACTCTGGCCGCAAAAACATTTATGAGGGAATAAAAATAGGTGAGTTGACTCAATTTATTTCTGAGTTTGAAGATTTTTTTAGTCAAATATACATTATGGAGAAAAGAAACTCTGCAAAAAATGTTGCCGATAGAATGTATATGGAAGGAAAAATGTTTGTTGGCTCTGGCGATGGGTACAGAAATATACTTATTAATGGTTTAAAAGAAAA
>CALJPJ010000123.1 GCA_937980625.1 uncultured Bdellovibrionales bacterium | reverse complement strand
ACTCAAGGTCATTTGTATTACCAAATGGTGAAGTTAAAAGCTTTACTGTTTTAAACTCAGATCAAGCTAAAGGAGAAATTACCGATATAACTAAGAAGTTAGGAAAACCACTAGATAAAGGTTATTACACTTATGTTGTTTTAGAAGATGGCTCCATCTCAGTTGGTAAAGTAAACGACTCATTAGAGTTTGGGGCAAAGCATGCGAATATTGCTGCTGGTCGCAATGTCAAAATAGCTGGCGAATTAAAAGTGGGAGCTAAAGGAGAGTATCACTTTAATGTATCCAGTGGGACTTTTACGCGACAGATTGCTAAGCAGTTTGGTGGTGATACAAAAGCCAATGAGTTTTTAGCCGATAGGGCAGGTCAGGCCTTACAAAAATATTTAGGCAAGGGAGTAAATAAAGAAGATGGAAGCTCTTTTTTTGATGACTTACCTGATGCAAAACTTACTAAGTATTGTAATGTCACCATGTTTAGGAAACTTAACCCGGAAATTTGCGAACTTGGTAAGTAAAAAAATATATCAACGTAACCACAATAGGCCCATATTTTTTTGAGAATAATTAGTCAACATAAGCTTTATTTGTTGTCTAGACTGGTTAATGTTTTTCGTAGTTGGGACACTAATATTTGATCACGTTTAGAGTCTTTTTTTAGCTCCATAGAGCTAATAAGTTCGGATAACATTTTTTTAGCTTCATTTGCTTTTCCAATCTGTTTTAAAATTTTTGCTTTGGCCATTGAGTTATAATATACAAGGTTACCGTAAGAGTACTGAATGGCCTTATTTATTACTGGTAAGGCTACTTTATGTCTGTTTTGAGCGACTAATATCTTGGATTTTTTACGATAATAAGCCTCCTCGTAAGGATAATCCTTTATTAAACTATTTAAAATATCTAAGCCAGACTTTTCGAGACTTTTGTCAGATAAGCAATTTATTTGGCGGGCTTTTGTGTATCTAGATTTACTTTTTAAAGGGGAGTGAGACTTCAGAAGTTCAAAAGTATCAAAGCAATTTTCTCGAAGTGTAGTTAAGAGTTTTTCTGGTGTTTTTTTTAGTTTTTCTAATTTTAAACTTTCAGCATGAAGGTTTGAGGCTCTAGCTGTGATATCCACGACTGTTAGTTTATCTTTATCTTTCTCTAACTCAGATTTCATATAGCTGATGTATTTATTGATATACGAAGTGCATTTGTCTTTAGAAAATTTAGCTTTACCCTGAAAATTGCAATGTTTAAGAAGTAGCGTTCCATATAAAGGGTAGTTGTCAGGCTCAGCTTTTAAAATAGATAAAATGAGTTGATCAATGTTCTGTTGTGTTTCTTTTTTTAATTTTTCACTGGTTGTGTCGTTTATTTTTTCATTTAAATTCTCTAGGGTTGCCATCTCGCGAGCAGGGCTATTCGCCTTGTCATCTTTAACAACTTTATATAAACCTAGATAATCGAAGTTATGTTCGTACCAAGCCAATAATCGTTTGTAATCTTTTTTTTCATTAGTGTTTCCAGTAAAATCTTTTACTTTCTGCCAAAGACTTTTTTTGTTTCTAGCACTAAAGCGTGCCTTGACATTGTTTATTGGGTCTTTCATGTTGGTTTTAAACTCAGTCACCCATTTTGAAAAGTTATAAGTATCAGTATCACTCACTCTCAGGTCGATAACTTCCATGTTGCGATTAAAAAATATAAAGCTAGGGTAGTACTTAAAGTCTAAAATGTCTTTCCATTTAGTCATGTCAGATGAATCTCCATCCACATAGATTTTAAGAAAAGGCTTAGCTAAGTCTTGAAACTTTTTTTGCGGAAATAAAAATTCTTTATTTTTATTACAAGGCGGACACCATTCAGCACTAGCTAAAACTATGATTCCAATATGCTCAGGTTTTAAAAGTGATTTAACTTTATCGGGGCCGACCACATGAAACCCCGGTAGTATAATTTTTTTAAGTTCATTTTGAGATTTTGCCGTGGCAGTAATTGGAGCGTTGGCAATTTTTTTAACGCCAGACTTTTTATTGCTCACCTGAACTTTGATGTATTCTTGTTTGCAGTACGTTTTTTCGTCATCACAAACGCTAACAGTGATTTCGTGTTCGCCAGGGCTATGAAACTGGCAAGTGACTTTGCTGGCGCTTGGTTTAATAGATGATTTACCTTCTAAAGGACTACAGGCTTGTGGAGCTTCTAAATTAAAATGGTGTTTCTCGATAGGGGAGATTTGAATAATTTCATTGAGTAAAGGCTTGTCAATGTTTATGTTCGCTAGACTTTTTTTAAGGTCTTTGGCAAACAGGTAAGGACTAGTAAGTATTGTTAGGGTTAATATGATAATATTCATTTATTCACCTTTTTATGGTCTATAAATTCAAGATAGTATTTCATTTCTGCAATGGACTCCTTTATGTCATCCATTGCTTGGTGAGTTTCTGTTTTTTCAAAACGCATATTGTAAATAAACTTAAAAATAAGTTTCCATGATGAAACATCTAGCATTCGGTAATGGAGTAAGGCCGCCAGGCGAGGGAAATATTTAT
>CALJPJ010000122.1 GCA_937980625.1 uncultured Bdellovibrionales bacterium | reverse complement strand
CTTTCAGCCTGAATAAGGTCTATACGTCCATTTGCAAACGCTCTATATGAAAACTCTCCTCTATGTGCAAGTCTAGCACCAGACTTGATGATAGAATTTAAAACCTTTTGAGTGACAAAATGTCCACCATGGCATGAAATTTCGAATACTGAATTACCAGTAAATGACTTACCATTAGCAAAATAAGTAACAAGCACTTCATCAATATCAATATTTTCATATGACAAAAAACCATAATAGACTTTATGAGATTCAAGCTCAGCAGGTAAAAACTCACAAACGTTTCGAGTAATAGACTCAGCTTTAGTCCCACAAACTCTAATAACCGAGATACCTCCCACTCCTGGAGCAGTTGCAATTGCACAAATAGTATCATCAGAGTTATAAAGCTTCATTTTTTAAGTGGTCGGCTGAGAATCACCTGAGTTTGATTCTTTAGTTAAAAATATTTTTACTTTTTTAAAGTGACCATCTCCAATAGACCTACTCTTTACACGATCATCATCAGCTAAAAATTGATGTACAATTTTTCTTTTACCTGGAGGTAGTGCTTTAACATAAACAGGCTTACCCTTTTGAATTACAATACCCTTTAATTTATTAGCTAATTTTAACAAAGATTCATCAGATCTTTCTCTATAACTATCACAATCAAGGATTAAGTTAATTTTATCTTCTGGTAATTGATGTTGAAGTACACGTTTTAAATATAATTGTAAACCATCTAAAAGTTGACCATCTCTGTTCAATAGTAAACCTTCATCAGTTCCATATAAATCAATCTTAATACCACCAGTTTCTTCATTAACTAGTACATCAAACGATAACTCTAAATTTGCAATATTAATAATTGTTTCTAGTACATCTGCTAATAACGAAGCTGGTGAATTCTCCTTTGTACTTTCATTTTTACCACCAAATAATTTACCTAAAAATCCTTTCATAATAATCCTCTTTTTTAAATATTAAATTAAGCTTTACTAAGTACCGGGCTTGATAATGAAGTATCTCTCATTAAAATAAAATGTTGTATAATACCAAATAAAGTACTTATAAAAATATAAAGTGTTAAACCGCTTGGTAAGCCAAGCATAAATATGCCGAAAACCAAAGGCATAAACATCATTACCTTTTTTTGCATTGGATCCATAGCAGACGGTGATATCTTCATTTGAAAAAACATAGCTACACTCATTAAAACCGGCAAAATATAATAGGGGTCTTTTAAACTTAAATCTTGAATCCACAGCATAAAAGGAGCTTGATATAGCTCAATACTTTGTCCTAAAACTCTGTAAAAAGCGAAGAATATAGGAAATTGTAGTAACATTGGTAAACAACCACTAACAGGATTGGCTTTATTCTCTTTCATTAGCCCCATAACCTTCATATTCATTTCTTGAGGGTTATCTTTTAACTTTTCTCTGATCTCTTTAATTTGTGGCTGTATCTTCTGCATTCTCTTCATTGACTTCGAAGCATAAATATTTAATGGCAGTAAAATTATTTTAATAATTAAAGTCATTAAAACTATTGCCCATCCCCAGTTGCCAACAAAACTAAATAATATCTTTAAAAGACTTAGAAGCCAACGTGCAATCATATCAAACCAGCCATAATCAATAATTTCCATCAAGCCAGGGTCAATTTGTTTTAGGTAGTTAACGTCTTTGGGACCAATAAAAGCTGATATTAAAACATCTTGCTTATTTTCATCGTAGTTTAAAATAGGGTAGTTTAACTGACCAACTACAGTTGTTGGCTCAGAAATATTATTAAATGTCGGATAAGTATTTGAATTGTTAACCATTGCTAATGAAAAATAAGTTTCACCAATATTAACGATGCTTACATTTTTTAAATTAATTTTTTCTTCAAAAATTTCATCACCAACTAAACGCTCATCAGTATTTTCATATTTAACAAATAGCTCTTGCCCCACCATCATTGGCATAAAAATACTTGTCTCACTATCAACTTTTTCAGCAGGTAATAGAAACTTTATTCCTCTATAGTTATTATCGTAGCCAATTGATGAAACTTTGATTTTCAAACTATAATTTTCAGGGTTAATGTCTATAGTTTTAACAATTTTAACTCCTGAGTCATTGGCTACCCCTTGAAATCTAGTTTCAGATATTTTTGAAATAGCAAAAACAAGTTTTTTATCATTACCTAAAACTTTTGTTTCAAATGGAGTTGATGCAAGATTCGTTGGTAGTATTTTAGTGTTTTTATCGCGATCAAAATAATTATTAAGTTTAATATTTTTAATACCCATGCCATAAGTACTAATATCAAAGTTAATATTATTACTTTTATAAGAAACTAAGCTTTCCGTGGCTAAAGCATTATTATTATTTAATTCATTTACTTGTTTGCTCTGACTTGTAACAACTGTTTTATCATTTTTTTGATCAACTTTTTCAGATGTATCCACAGGTTTTTCAACTTTTTTTTCGGTATACAAATGAGGGTATTTTTTTTTCATATACCCATCCCAAACAAACCAACTAAACCCAACAAAAAAAATAGCAAAAATGCTTTTAGCATCAAGAAAAGAACCTGGTTTATTATTTGTCACTTTGACCTCTCATAAAAAATAAAAATTGCTCTGGAACAGAATCTACCCCGCCTACAGAAAAAGGATGACACCTAACAATTCTAAAAACTGTTAAATACATACCCTTTAAAACACCAAACTTTTCAATACTTTCACCTGCATAGCAGGAGCATGTTGGTATATATCTACACCTGGACATCGAAAATGATGAAATAAAAACTTGATATATTTTAATAGTAAACAAAATACAAAATTTAAAAACGTTTTTTATATTTTGATATGAACTCAATAATAGATTCTTCAACTTCTAAACACCTTAGTTTATTAAATTGATCTTTGCCTTTTTTAGCAAAGACAATATTTAAATCAATGCAGAGACCATTTAACTTATGTGACAATTTTCTCGATGATTCTCTACAATAACGTTTAAGCCGGTTTCTTAAGACTGCATTCCCAACATATTTTGGCAATGTCCATCCTAAGCGAGAGTTTTTAAGATTATTTGATTGAAAGTTGAAAATTAAACCATGCTTAGTATAAATACGACGGCCATTTTTCTGTAAATTTAAATAACTAGATCTCGACTTTAACGTTGTAAAGGGCGAATTATTTTCCACCTACAGAAACCGTTAATCTTTTTCTACCTTTAGCACGCCTTCTCGATAAAACTTGACGACCATCTTTAGTGGCCATTCTAGCTCTAAAGCCATGAACTGCCTTTCTTCTTTTTTTACTTGGTTGATATGTTCTTTTCATTTTTACCTCTATCTTGAGAATATATGAGTATAAATCTCTATTTCAGAAGGAATCTAAATACCTAAATATCTATTTTTAGGCAAGTTTATTAGTAAAAAAAATATAGCCTCAAACAGTAAAGTGCCGATGATATGGGCATAGCTTTAATAAGTACCTAAAACCACTACATATAGAGTTATACACAAATTGGCGTCCTACGTTACTTATCTAAATATCCAATATTATTGAAAATACAAATATAAAGATTAATAAATATACTTACATCTATTGAAAAAATTATATGGTCATGATACTTAGTTTTCCACATTTCCACAGGGGTAAACATGAGCACACAAAACCTTTGGAACCAGATAAAAAATTCGCTCAAACTTAAAAATTCAAATAATGCTTTAGTTCAAATGTGGTTTGAACCAACGGAAATTATTTCAATTGATGAGGACACCGGCGGAAGTAGGTTTAAATTATCTGTTCCATCAGAATTACACAAATATTGGATTACACAAAATCTATTAGATTCAATTTTCTTAGAAATATCAGCAATTTATGGTAAACCGTTTCAAATTGAGTTTGTAGTTAACGAAGTCAGTCCTAAGTCACCAAATGCGTCTACAGAGTCAACTATTATTGGTTTAGAACAAGATAATGTTAGTTTAACGAGTTCATATAGCCAACCTGCCGTACAAAAAAGCAAGGACTCTCTTAACTATGATTATACATTCTCAACATTTGTTGTTGGACGTAATAATGAGTTTGCTCACGCGGCTTCATTTAGTATTTCTGAAAACCCAGGTGGTAATAATTATAACCCCTTATTTATATGTGGCCCCACTGGTATGGGTAAAACTCACCTATTAAATGCTGTTGGTAATCAAATAAAAGAAAAGTGCCCACATTTTAGAGTTAATTATTTGTCTGCTGAAAGATTTTTAAATGAGTGTATTTCAGGCATAAGACGCCAAGAGATGGATAAATTTAGAAAAAAGTTTCGCCAAGATTGTGATGTCTTACTAATGGATGATATTCAGTTTTTAGGCCGCGGTGAAGCAGTTCAAGAGGAATTTTTTCATACCTTAAATGATTTTTTTGAAAAGAAACATCAAGTCGTTGTTGCAAGTGATCGTATGCCTAAAGATATTACAGGCCTAGAGGAAAGAATTAGAACTCGTCTAGAATGGGGATTAATTGCTGATATTCAAATGCCTGATATTGAAACACGTGTAGCTATATTAAAATATAAAGCTGAACGAAAAAAATTGAATATTAATCAAGAAGTTATTAATTATATTGCACGAATTTCAAAACGATCAATTCGTGAGTTAGAAGGAAATTTAAATAAAGTTAAAATGTTTTCTGAATTACAAGGATTACATATTACAATTGATTTAGCTAAAAAAGTTCTTGCTACGCATGATGATACAACGGCAATGACTATTTCTGAGATTCAAAAACTTGTGGCCGATCACTTTAAAGTTAAAGTCAGTGATTTAAAATCAAAATCTAGAACCAAACAATTAGTTGTCGCGCGTCAAACAGCAATGTATTTAATTAAGAAACATTTAGATAAGTCATTAGTAGATATTGGGCGTGCCTTTGGTGGTAAAGATCACTCAACAGTTATCAATGCACTTAAAAGAATTGACTATCAACTTACTAATAATTCGGATTTAAAGAGTGATATTAAGGATTTAGAAACTCGAATCCACAATATCACAGGGCTGTGAATAACTCATGTTGATAAATATGTTTAAAATCCTGTATAAAAAAAGTGGATACTACTAATCCACAATTAGAGTGTGAATACAGTGGATAAAGTTAATAGCTTTATCCACATTAAAAACTTAATGATAACAGTAACTTAAATAGTTAAATGAGTTAATAACGCTACTACTACTACTACTTATTTTTAATTAATAACTATAGTTAATATGGAGAAATAAAAAAATGATTTTTCAAGTTGAAAAGAACGACTTTTTAAAAATGATTACAAAAGCACAAAACATTGTAGAAAAAAGAAATACAATGCCAGTACTTGTGAATGTCTTACTTGAAGCAAAAGATAATCAAATTAAAATCTTTGCAACAAACCTAGAAGTCAGCTTAACTGATTCATGTCCAGCTAAAATTAGTAAAGAAGGAAAAGTAGCAATCGCAGCAAAAAATTTATATGAGCTCACTAAAGAACTATCTGAGGGAATCTTATCATTTGAGAAACAAGATAATAACTGGTTAAAAATTACACAAAATAAATCAAGATATAACATTGTTGGGATTAATCCAGATGAATACCCAGTGTTTCCCACATTTGAAACTAATGAATTCACTAAAATTGAATCAAACTTATTGAAGGAAATGATTGAAAAAACAATTTATAGCGTATCAAATGATGAAACTAGATATCACTTAAATGGAGTCTATTTTGAAAACTTCTTAGAAGGCACTTTGTGGAACTTTAGAATGGTTGCAACTGATGGACATAGATTAAGTTTAATAAATAGAAAATTTGAAAAAAACACATATTTAAAAATACCAATGCAAAATGGAGTTATAATTCCTAGAAAAGGATTATATGAAATAAAAAAGTTAATAGATAATTCTGATTATAATGAAATTGAAATGGCTATAGAAGGAGCACAATTACTTTTTAAAACTGATACAACAGTATTAATGATAAGATTAATTGAAGGTAAGTACCCAAATTATAAACAGCTTATTCCACAAAATTTAAAAGAAAATATTTCAATAGATAGAGAAAAATTATTATCATCACTAAAAAGAGTTTCATTATTATCTAATCAAAAATCTAAAGGTGTGACTTTAAATTTTTCAGGTGGAAAAATGGAAATAACTTCTAACAATCCAGATTTAGGAGATGCAAAAGAAGAATTAGATATAAATTATGAGGGTAAAGATTTTAAAATTGGTTTTAATGCCAGGTATATTTTAGATGTATTATCAAATATTGATTCAAGTGAAATTGATATTTCGCTTAAAGATCATTTATCACCAGGATTAATGAGACCTAAAAAAGATAATAGTTACACTTGTGTAATAATGCCGATGAAGATTTAATGTGACGTTTATTAAAAATGTATATTTAAAAAATTTTAGAAACTTTGATGAGTTAAATTTAGATTTTTTCAACGGTGTTAATTTAATACATGGAAAAAATGGTGAAGGTAAAACAAGTATTCTAGAAGCTATTTCTTTGTGCATAGGAGGAAATAGTTTTAGACCTGGGAAATATGATACATATATAAAATTTAATACTGAGTTTTCTAAAATAAAAGTGAACTTGACAGATAATTATATAAATTCTGATGTACATTTTAATTTTTTAAAAAACAAAAAAGAAACTTTTTACAATTCTAAGAAAATTAGTTTAAATAAACTACAAAAAATTAATAATTACATAATGTTTTCTCCTGAAAGCTTATCAGTGATTAAAAGTGGTCCTGAAGAAAGAAGAAATTTAATTGACGAGCTCTTAAAAACTTTTGATATTGAAAATGTTGAAATAATTAATAATTTTAAAAAGTCTTTAAAATCAAGAAACAAAATATTAAGAAACTATAAAAAAGAAATATCATCTTACGAAGAAACGATAAATGTGCTTAATAGTCTAGATGAGTTATTCTTAAAGTATGCATCTGATCTAACATATAAAAGAATAGAGGTTATAAATAAAATAATTCCATTTATTAATAACGCTTTTCAATATATTACAGGAAGTAAAAATGTGGATATATCTGTGGATTATTTGATATCCTCAGTACAAACTAATAAATTAAGCCTCCCAGAAATTTATAAAAATTTAGAAAATAAAAGAGAAAGTATTATTCAAGGAGAATTGAGTCTTGGTACAAGTCTTGTTGGGCCACATAAACATGATATACAGTTTTTATTTAATGGTAGTGATTCAAGGTATTTTTGTTCACAAGGTCAGCAAAGAGCACTGATATTAGCATTTAAAATGGCTCAAATAGTCTATCACTACGGCATTTACAATAAATACCCTATACTATTGCTTGATGATGTTATGTCGGAGTTAGATGAAACAAAGCGGCACAATTTATTAAATTTCTTGAAAGGAATAAAGGCGCAAATATTTATTACTACTACAGAGTTTGATTTGCAAAATCAGATAGATCATTCTAGTCTATCAGTTTACAAAATAGTAAAAGGTAAAATTTTTACTAATAGACCAACAGAGGTGAATTCGTGACTAACGAACAAATAAATGTTTCGGACAGTGTAAAAACTAATTATGACGCAGGCTCAATCCAGGTTTTAGAAGGATTAGAGGCCGTAAGAAAACGGCCTGGCATGTATATTGGTGACACCACGAGTAGGGGATATCATCACTTAGTATCTGAAATTGTTGATAACTCAGTGGATGAAGCTTTAGCTGGTTTTTGTTCACATATTCAAATTACAATACATGCAGATGGTTCTATTTCTTGTGAAGATAACGGTCGTGGAATCCCAGTAGCTAAACATAAAAATGGTAAATCGGCTTTAGAAGTTGTAATGACAGTTCTTCATGCCGGTGGAAAATTTGATAGCGAAACATATAAAGTCTCTGGTGGTTTACATGGTGTTGGAGCCTCGGTAGTTAATGCTCTTTCAAGTCGTTGCTCAGTTGAAGTTAAAAGAGATGGAGTTCTATGGAAGCAAAACTATATTAAAGGTGTACCCCAAGGTGATTTACAGGAAATTGGAAAAACTGATAAAACAGGTACTAAAACAACTTTTAAACCAGATAGAGAAATATTTACTGATGAAGAAATTGAATTTGAATTTGAGGTAATGTCAGTAAGATTTAAAGAATTAGCGTTTTTAAATGCTGGTTTACATATAACTCTTACTGATGAACGTAATGGTAAAAAAGAAGACTTTAAATTTGATGATGGTATTGTTGCATTCATAAAAAATGTTAATGAAACAAAAAAGCCATTTAATAAAGAAGTAATTTATTTTAACGGAGAAAAAGATGATGTAGCAGTTGAAGTTGCAATGCAATGGAATGATTCTTTCTCTGAATCTATTTATACATATTGTAATAACATTAATACTGCAGAAGGTGGGACACATTTAGTTGGTTTTAGAGGTGCTTTAACACGTTCAACAAACTCTTATGCTGGTGGAAAAAATTTACTGAAGGACTTAAAAGGAACATTAGATGGCTCTGATATTAGAGAAGGGCTAGCTGCTGTAATCAGTGTAAAAATTTTAGAACCACAGTTTGAAGGACAAACAAAAACTAAATTAGGTAACAGCGAAGTTAAAGGTGTTGTAGAAAGTTTAGTAAATGAAAAATTTTCTGATTGGTTAGACCGTAATCCAAAAGAAGCAAAAAATATTATTACAAAATGTGTTGATTCAGCGAGAGCTCGAATGGCAGCAAGGAAAGCAAGAGATTTAGCTAGACGTAAAACAGCTTTAGATAGTGGGGCTTTACCTGGGAAAATGGCAGACTGCCAAGAAAGAGATCCAGCGTTGTGTGAGTTATATTTGGTGGAGGGAGATTCAGCGGGTGGGTCTGCAAAGCAGGCTCGTGAAAGAAAATATCAAGCTGTATTGCCTTTAAGAGGTAAAATTTTAAACGTAGAAAAGGCAAGATTTGATAAAATGATATCTAATGAAGAGATTAAAACTATGATCTCTGCATTGGGTTCAGGTATTGGGCGGGATAATGTAAATATTGAAAAAGTAAGATATCACAAAATTATAATTATGACAGATGCCGATGTTGATGGATCACACATTAGGACATTACTATTAACATTTTTCTACAGGCAATTACCACAACTGGTAGAAAATGGTTACATTTATATTGCTCAACCACCCCTTTACAAAGTTAAGAAGGGTAAAACTGACACCTATTTAAAAGATGAAAGGCAATTAACAGAATATCTAATAGATACGAGTTTGGATAAAGTTAATATTTCTAACTTAAAAGATGGAACCAGCGAAAAAGAGTTAAAAAGATTTTTATTAAATATTGATAAATTAGAAAAGCTATTAAGTACTCTTGAAAAAAGAATGGAAAAAAACTTTTTAGTATTTTTGTTAAACCAAAATATTTCTTTAGTAGAAGTACTTAAAGAAAAAAATAAAATAAGTGTTGTTATTGAATCATTTAAAAAATGGCTAAAAGATCAACCATTATTAGGAATTAGTGAAGTTGAATATGATGTAGAACACATAGAGGAGTATTCTTCTCATGCATTAGATCTAAAAACTACAAAATTTGGTTTAAAAAGAACAAGTCTTATTAATAGAAGCTTTATAGAATCATCTGAATGGGAAGAATTAAAAGAACTTTGGGTAAGTATTCAAGGTGTTGTTAGTTTACCTATTCAAGTTCAAGAAGGTGCGGATAAGGTTGAATATAATGATTATATTGAATTCAAAAAAGAAGTTATGGAAAAAAGTAAAAAAGGACTTTATGTACAGCGCTATAAAGGGCTAGGTGAGATGAATCCAGACCAACTTTGGGATACAACACTTAACCCTGAAAATAGAAATTTACTTAGAGTAACTATTGAAGATGCAATGACTGCTGATGAAACATTTTCAATTCTAATGGGTGACCAAGTAGAACCACGAAGAAAATTTATTAATGACAATGCACTTTTAGTTAAAGAGTTAGACGTATAAAGGTAAAAAATGGAAATGAATCAAGGTCAGATCACTAATATTGATATTAACAAAGAAATGCGAGACGCATACTTACAATATTCTATGAGTGTTATTGTTGGACGTGCATTACCAGATGTACGTGATGGACTAAAGCCAGTACATAGACGAGTTCTTTTCGGAATGGAAAAGCTTAGTAATCAACATAATAAGCCATATAAAAAATCGGCACGTATTGTTGGCGATGTAATTGGTAAGTATCACCCACATGGTGA
>CALJPJ010000121.1 GCA_937980625.1 uncultured Bdellovibrionales bacterium | reverse complement strand
CTCGCCTTTCAAGTTTTTATCAAGTATGAGTTCTAGCCCCTCTAAACCTTGCTCTTCAGAGCCAACAAAACCTAAAGTTTGTGAGAGCAATGACCCATTTGGGTATATTCGTTTTGGCTCTTCTATCGTTGAAACACCTTTTAATTTAGACTTTACAATTAAATCTTTAACTTCAGAGTTTGCTCTGCGCTTTAACCAAACAAATCGTCTTTTTTTATTTTTAATTTTTTTATATATTTTTTGACTGGATATATTTAAAATTTTTGCTAACTTTCTTGCCGTTTTTACAGGGTTTCTAATTATTTTAGGATCAGCATAAACTGAAAATGAAGTCACTGTTACAGCTAACTCATTATTTTTTCGATCATATATAGCTCCTCGTCGAGCATTTAAAGTTACAGTTTTATTAAATTGCTTTTTTTTAATATGAGCTAGTCTTTCGTTAGGTAAAACTTGAACGATTGCTGCTCGAAAAAAGACCGCCCCCCATAAAATAATGAAGGCAAAAAAGAAAATTATAATTCTAGATTTAACAATTACTGCTTTAATGCTATTTTCTCCCCAGAAATTTGAATAATCTGACCTAAATCAGCTTCAGACAAGGTTAAGTGAGTTTTAGCCATTTTACGCAACCGCTCTGGACTGGTTAATCTTGCATATTTAATAATTTTTAAACGATGTAAATCTTTCATCGTTTTATATTCTTGCACTTGCTTAAGCATAGAATACCCCATCCGCCTCACTTCCATTTTCAAAAAAACTAGAGAGAATAAAGTTAATATGATTATACTTATACTTATAAATGGTCTCACTTCTGATTTAGTTTTATCTGACATTGTCTCTCCTTTCAAATACTCTGAGCTTAGCGCTACGGGCTCTTTTATTCTTTTTTTTCTCATCCCAAGTGGCTTGAATGACTTTTTTAGTTAATATGTTCCCCTTAGTTTCAGCCAATTCTTTAAATTTATATTTTACTATTCGATCTTCTAAAGAGTGAAACGATATAACCAGCAATAACCCTCCTGGCTCTAGTAAATTTAAAAGATCCTCCAAACTATTTTCAACCACTTCTAATTCTTGATTAACCTCTAAACGCAAAGCTAAAAAAAAGTGAGTCGCTGGATGCTGCCCCTTTTTTCTCCACCCCAAAGTACTCTCTATTAAATAAGATAAATCATCTGTTGTTGAGAACTTTTTTTCTTTCCGTCTTTCAACAATTTTATTTACAACTTTTTGTGGGCGTCTTACTTCACCTTTTGTTATAAATAAACTAATTAATTCTTCTTCCGACCATTCATTTATTATTTCACTAGCAGTTAACTGACTTGAACTGTCCATTCGCATATCTAAAGGACCATCTTTATAAAAGCTAAAACCTCTTTCTGCGTCATCTAATTGTGGAGAACTGACTCCCAAGTCAGCTAAGATTAATGAAACTCCGTCTTTACCTATAAAATTTTTAATTTTATCTCTTTGTTCTGTTAAACCTGAAAAATTTGAATGAATAAAAATAATCTCATTTTGAGCAATTTTATCTGTAAATAATTTTTTACCGTATTCAATGGCTTCAATATCTTGATCAACCGCAATAATTTTTAAGCCCTTAAATAAACTATTAATTTCCAGAGCATGCCCTCCACGCCCAAATGTCGCATCTAAGTAACTCTTTTTTTCACAGCCGTTATCTTTAATTATTTTTAAGACCTCTGCTAATAAAACTGGTTTATGTAACTCTAAATTATTTTTCATTCATAAGCTCTGATACTGTTTCAATAATTTGATCAAAATTATTATTCATATTTGCATATAAGTTTGACCATACCTTTTCTGACCAAACTTCAAATTTATTACCCAGCCCCACAATCATTATGTCTTCCTTAAGGTTTGCAAAATCCCTTAAACTAATAGGAATAAGCATTCGACTTTGGCTATCTAACTTCACTTCCATTCCACCAGCCATATAAAACCTTTGGTAAGCTTGGACTTCAGGCTTAAGTCTAGGAAGCTTCATTATAGATTTTTCCAACTCTTCCCACTCTTTTAAAGTATAAACGTCTAAACACTTATTTCCTCTATATAGACTATTAGTCAGTATTAAGGATGTCGTTACACTTTGCCTAAATGCTGAAGGTAAGCTAAGTCTTCCTTTATCATTTAAACGACATTGATAGCGACCTCGAAAGTATTTAGCCTTAGGCTTTGTTGCCATTTATTCTCCACTTTATTCCACTCTATTCCACTTTACCACATGGAAGCCCTGCATCAAGTCTGGTTAAATAATCTAGGCTCAAATCTAAGATCTATGTTAGACTAATGTAACGCGTCTAAACCTTTAATATAAGGCTATTTTTTAATGATAGTTTGTGGAAAGTGTGGCTTTACCCAGCCTAAAGATGTTTACTGCGCTAATTGCGGGGTGAACCTTGAAAAATATAGACCTGAAAAACCACCCAAGCTTGTCCAGCTTGCCAAAGATCCATATTTTCAAATTTCAACAGCCATAATATGTGCCATCGCTGCATTTTTTATTTTTATAAATAAACCTGAGCCAACTTATCTTGATGAAACGAGTACAGCCGATGACACAGAAGTTATTGTTGAAGAAAAAACTACAGATAATAAATTAGAAAGTAAAAAAATAACAAAAGCAGCCATACCTAAACAAAAAAATAAACTCTTGAGTAAAAAACTATTCAAAAAAAAACCAATAAAAACTAATGCCGTTGCAGATAAAAAAATTGTAAATAATAAAATTACAAACCAAAAAACAGAAACTAGCAATGAAACCAAAAAAGTAACAGAAAGTATTAACCAAGCCGCTCTTAATTATTATGAACTTACACCTGGTCAGCTTGAAAAGTACTTTCCAGGTACAAGTGGCAGAGTACAAGCCTCCGTAATAGATCGATCAGAAATTAATGTGCAAAATTTTTCATCTTCAAAATTACCATCTGAGATTATTGCTCAAATTAGTAGTAAGCGCTTTTCTTTAGACTATATGATTGAGTCCTTAGAAGATGGTGAGTTACGCGGTATAAAATTTACACTCAAGAAAGTGAATACCAATTCAGAAGGCCAAGACAACATCAACATTAAAGTTGATGCTGATATACCCAGCAAAGAGGGCAATGGAGCATCTATTGATTGGTCTAGGACACTCGCCATTGATAGTAGTAAGACTCTGTTGCTTAAAATAGCTCTCCCTCATATTGAGTTGCCTGCTAGTTTTATGGAAGACACTTATAACTCACCATTGAGTATTATGAGCTCTCCACAGTTTTTAGATCAAAAAACGCAACTTTTAGTTGTAATTTTATTTGAAAATTAAATTCTTCAATAAATTAATCTCTTAAAAATTTAATTCTAGCTTAATTATAAATTATTTTATTGGCTTTTGGAGTAAAAAATATTAAAAATAATACTCACACAAAGGAAATTATAAATGGAACATATTAAGCTTTCTCCCCTTATTACTGAACAACAAATTTTAGATCGAATTAAAGAAATTGGTGAAGAGCTCACTGCTAAGTTCAAAGATAAAGACGTTGTTTGTGTTTGTATTCTCAATGGATCATTCATGTTTTTTTCAGATTTAATTCGTCAAATGGACTGTGATTTTAAATGTGATTTTTTAGGTTTATCCAGCTACACTGGCACTCAAAGCACTGGTGAAGTTAAGGTGACTCTAGATTTGTCCCAATCTATTCAAAATAAACATGTCATCCTAATAGAAGACATCGTCGATACTGGAACAACGATTGAGGCCATTTATCAAATGTTAAGGGCTAGAAAACCAGAAAGCATTACCACCGTCACACTATTGCACAAACCAGAAGCACAAAAAAACGATTTTAAACCTGAGTATGTTGGATTTTCCATTGGCAATGAATTTGTTGTTGGCTATGGACTCGATTACAATCAACAATTTAGAACACTCCCTTATATAGCCCAAGTACAAAATTTAAATTAATGAAAAGCCTAAGCCTATTAATACTATTAGCTACACTCACTAGCTCTATTTGCCAGGCTAAGTTATTTAAAAACTCATTTGTAAGCTTTGAACTACCATCTAATTGGTCATGCCAGTTAACCAACTATACTTGGAATTGTTCGAATCAGTTTGAAAAAAAAGTCAAATCAGCAGTTATTGTACTTGCTGCAAAAGAGGTGGGGCCGCAAGATACTTTAAAAAACTATGAAAAAGAAATTAGTTCAAAACCAGGAATAACAATTTCAGGGACTAAACACTTTAAAGCTAAAAAATTACAAATTAAAAAAAATAATATTAACCAACAAGTTTGGATTGATGGCTTATCCTATAATAGCGAAGCCCCTGACTTTTACACTCGTTACTTGGCTACAACCAAAAATAAAATTGCAATCCTAGTCACCTTTACGTCGCACAAAAGCTATTATACCTCCTACGTTACTGACTTTTTAAAAGCTATTAAAAGTTTAAAAATTTTATCTCCTGAAAATAAACCTAAAATAATTAAACCTAAGGTTACCAATTATCAAGAGTCAAAACAGGACAATATTATTGTCGATGATAACTTTGAACCTGAAATAATTGAAACAGAAGCTGAAACATTGTTTACTAAGCAAAATATTGGCTTATTTTTAATGGTTGTAACAGTGATTTTCTTACTATTTAAGTTTTAATATTCGTATAAATCCGATTATTGGACATTATACATCACCATAGCTAATACTAATAAAAATTATTAAATGGCTTTTATTGCAGCAATTAGTTTATATGAAATTAAAAATTTTTATGGCTATTGCTATCTCTTTTTTTTCACTAAATATTTTAGCTGAGAATTATATTTTACAGCTCGGCCAATCGATTCGGCTCCCTCTTAAATCTTATGAGAAAATTAGTATTTCTGGAAATCAAAATATTTATTGGCATGACCTAGGCAGTAAATTGAAAATTACTGGTAAAACAGAGGGCTCCTCAACTATTGAAACTCCAACAAAAATATACACAATCCAAGTTTTAAATAATGCAAACTATAAAGTGTACAAACAACTTAAAAACTTATTGTCGCGTATGAAAGGACTTCATATTGGTTTTGAAAATGATGTTCTCACTTTTACTGGGCGAATGTACCGCTTTAAAGATTGGCTCTCGATAAATAAAATAGCAAAAAGTAACAACTTTCATTATTTAATAAAAGCTCAATTGGATAAAGATGTTATTAAGGATGCGCTCAATTATTACAAACCTAAATTAAAATTTTACTCAGATCAATTACCAAAAATTAATTTCAGCCCTGGACCTACAATTTATCGGTTAAATAAAAAAAATTCAAAACAACTAGATTACCAATTTCAACAATATGGATTTCAAATTACTAACCAAGACTCTAGCGAAATTGAGCAACAGGTACGACTAAAACTATACTTTGTCGAGGTCAGCAATGCAGAGCAAACTCGTTTAGGTATATCTTGGGTTGGCGCATTCCAAGCAAAAGTATACAAAAAATTTATAGATAATACTTCTTTTGAAGGGTTTCTAAATCAAATCTCAACTCATGGCAGTGCATCCGTAAAGTACACAACAGAATTGCTATGTGAAATAAATAGTGAGTGTGAGTTTAAAGAAG
>CALJPJ010000120.1 GCA_937980625.1 uncultured Bdellovibrionales bacterium | reverse complement strand
GTCGCAGTTTCATATTCAAAGTGAGCTGTTGTAATTGTAATTCCACGCTCTCTTTCTTCAGGAGCTTTATCAATCATGTCATAAGCTTGAGCTTCACCACCACCAGCTTTCGCAAGTACAGTTGTTATCGCAGCAGTTAATGTTGTTTTACCATGATCCACGTGACCGATAGTCCCTATGTTTACGTGTTCCTTACTACGGTCAAATTTTTCTTTAGACATTTAAGTCCTCCTCATTACGAGCTCTCGCTCTTGTTTAGTTTTAATTTTTAATAACTTTATTATTCAAAGTTTTAAATTTCTATACTAAAGAAGCTTTCGCTTCATTTTGTTTAGCGCTACACACCACACACTAAAGTTTCGATCAAAACAGGCTTAATTTAGCCCAGCTTTGTGGAATTGGGAAGCTTTGCTTCCACTCTTCCGAACTCGTCGGCGCATTTTGCCTTTCTTTCAAAACTTGCTGTTTTAATTTCAGCTAAGTTTTGTGGAATTGGGAAGCTTCGCTTCCACTCTTCCGAACTCGTCGGCGCAAGTCGCCTCCTCTTTCTCAGAGACGCACCAATCAAAATCTTTGATTTTGACTTGGCTGCGTGGTGCCCATGGAGAGAATCGAACTCTCGACCTCACCCTTACCAAGGGTGTGCTCTACCACTGAGCCACATGGGCAAAATTATTACCCTTGCGTAGTTGGAGCGGGAGACGAGTCTCGAACTCGCAACCCTCAGCTTGGAAGGCTGATACTCTACCAATTGAGCTACTCCCGCTTTATAAAAATTGAAACCAAAAAATTGGAATCAAAAAAAAATGGTGGAGAGAGAAGGATTCGAACCTTCGAAGGCATACGCCAACGGGTTTACAGCCCGTCCCCTTTAGCCACTCGGGCATCTCTCCACGTTATAATCTGCTGACTTCTTACTTGAAATTTTTTTCAAATAACAAGTCAGCAGATTAAAGAAAATGGAGCTGGATATGGGACTTGAACCCGCAACCTGCTGATTACAAATCAGCTGCTCTACCAATTGAGCTAATCCAGCAACAACCTAAGTCTTTATAAAATCAAAGCGTTTAGACTACTGAATTATAAAGTTAATTTAAGTAACATCAATAGATATTTAATGTTTTCTTAAGGGTCAATACTAAAATCTAAGTTAACAAACTAAATAAGTGTTTTTTTCCAAAATCAGCTATTTTTTTACTCAATAACTAGTAGCGTCAGCCATTTGAAACCAACCTATGCCGCCTGACAGTCTCACCCAAAGCTATAGCTGTCGCAACGGATGCGTTAAAACTGGCTCCCTGACATGCCTGGTCTATGTGAATAATTTCGTCACAAACACTTTTAATTGGCTTTCGAATGCCCTTTCCTTCATTCCCAATGACCCAAACTATTTTTTCTGGAAGTTGCAACTTGGAACTCCACAAATCGTGCTCGCCGCCCATATCAAGGCCATATATCCAATAGTTGAGCTTTTGCAGCTCTTTTAATAAATTTGGCAAACTATTATGAAAATCAACAGGAACATGTTCAGCACCACCGCAAGCCACTTTGCAAGCTGAAGGTGATAGCAAATTCGCTTTTTGACTAGAGACAAAAACACCTTTAACTCCCAACAGCCATGACGTTCGAAGTATAGCGCCCAAGTTATGTGGGTCTTGAATCTCGTCTAAACAAAGATAAACTGATGGACCATCTTTTTTAAGGTCATTCCATTTTAACTCAGGGGTTTCATCTACAAAAGCTATCAACCCCTGATGAGTCTCACACACTTGAGCCAGGGTTTGCGACTTAACTTTACTAATTTTAACTTGAGAATACTCAGCTTTTTTAATTATGGAACTTATCTCTTTATTTTCAAAACTATCTTTAACCCACAACTCTATAACTGAATGAGGACGAATAGCCATCACTTCGTTCACTGAATGCAGCCCCGGCACTGCTCGCCCATGTGGTCTTTGCGACTTTGAATCTACACTATTTTTATTTCTTCGCCTTGCCATTACTTCTCTCCACTGTCTCAAAAATATCTTTATACCTAAAAGATCTAAGAACAACAACGGGAGTTTAAAGTAACCTACACTCAATAATTGATAAAAGAAAAAAAACCATCAAATCAGCATACAAGCTCAATCTTAAAGAAAAAAGCTAAAAAAATATTAGCTTAATTACACCTAAAACGCCAAAAAAATAACAATACAACACACTAGAATTTCATAAAATTAATTAATAAAAATAAAAAACATAGACTCTCTTATGGCCCAAGGAATTAACTTTAAGTTCGCCAAGGTTAAGTCATTCTAAATTAGACAACTTTCCAAATATTGTTAGGGTGTGTTGACGTTTCTTCTAGTAAGTAATGCCAATTCCATTAAAATAATTCCCTAAATCCTGAAGCCCAAATAAGTTATGATGCGCGGAATTCTCCCGCAGGGAGCTGTTTGAGCACATTATGATTTTAGTGGACTTCAGAATTTAGGGAATTATTTAATGGAATTGGTATAAAGAGACTAGATGACCCAAAGTTCGAGATGAGATTAGAGATTTAACCGGAAGTGTGGCTAATGCCACGGTGAGGATTAAAATTTTAAGCTCAGCGAAGAAGCTCGGTTGAGCTAGGCACTTTAATAACTAGATGAAACGTCAACACGCCCTAATTAAATTTTATTTTACAATGCATTTAGATTTGTTATTTACAAGATTAAGAAAGTTCTCTGGGTGTGACTCACAATACTTTCCAATATTAATCAAATGAGTTATTTTTTCCTCACCTTTTGCATTAACAGATAAAGCCACATTTAGACTTTTAATATTATCAGAAATAGCCTGTATTTCTTCAAACTTATCAGACAGCAGATAAATGGAATACTCACCAAGCAATACCTCTTCTATATCATTATCAACTAACACTTCCCAATCTGATAATTGTTTATCACCATTAAAAAGAGCCACCTCAAGATGACTTAACCCTTTAC
>CALJPJ010000119.1 GCA_937980625.1 uncultured Bdellovibrionales bacterium | reverse complement strand
TGTACTTTAGTGATGTCTATTGTAATCGTCGAATTCCACAGCACTTAGTTGATGATCAAGAGTTATACGGTGAATGTTTAAGTGGAGCTTTATATTGGAATGACTTTGAAAACCTTTCTAAATCTGTAGGTTTTTCTGATCCTCGAGTTGTCGAGTCAAGACAATTGAATGTTTCTAACCCTCGTTTAGAAAAGCTCTTAGAGGGCTTTAAGTTTTACTCAGTAACTTATAGATTATTTAAAATTTCTAGCTTAGAGCCTCACTGTGAAGACTACGGACACGCAATTATGTACAAAGGAAATTTACCTGAAAGCCCAGATCACTTTAAACTTGATGATCACCATGTATTTTTAAAAAACAAAGTCACCCCAGTCTGTGGAAACTCATATAAAATGTTGAACGATACACGTTACAAAGATTTTTTTGAATTCTATGGAAACTTTGACCAACACTTTGGTATCTTCGATGGCTGTGGTATAACCATACCCTACAATAGTAACCAAAGTAATGTGTCTGTGGCCAACCAAGATCTAGGAAGTTGTTGTTAATGCAAAACCATACTGAAACTATCAAACCACATAAGTTTTCTGATCCTGATTTTACTGCTAATAATAAAAAGCGAGCTCAAGTTCCATTTATACAACTGGACACTTTATGGATTAACACAGGTACATTATGTAACTTGACTTGCAAAAATTGCTATATTGAATCTAGTCCTAAAAATGATCGTTTATCTTATATCTCTTTTTTAGAAGTAAAAAGTTATATAGATGAAATAATTGATAATAAATGGCCAACAGAAACTATAGGGTTTACTGGCGGTGAACCATTTATGAACCCTGATATAATTAAAAGTTTAGAGTACTGCTTAAAAAATGGCTTTCAGTGTCTTGTTTTAACTAATGCCATGCAACCATTAAAGAAAAAATACGATGAGCTTTTAAGTTTAAATCACAATTATAAAAAACTACTTAAAATTAGAGTTTCTCTAGATCACTATTCACAGTCTGAACATGAAAATGAACGTGGTCCCAGGGCATGGAAATTTGCTCTTGAGGGCTTAAACTGGCTTAACCAAAATAATTTTCAAATTAGCATCGCTGGGCGAAGTTTAACAAATGAAACTCAACACGAAATTTACAAAGGTTATGAAAATTTATTTCACTCGCTTGATTTAAAAATTGATGTTAATAACCCTGATCAGCTCACTGTCTTCCCAGAAATGGATGAGTCAAAAGATACACCCGAAATCACTACAGAATGCTGGGGGATTTTAAACAAAAAGCCTAGTAGTATTATGTGTGCAAATAGTCGAATGGTGGTTAAGCATCGTGGCGCTAAAACTACTAATGTCGTAGCTTGCACGCTCATTCCTTACGACAAACAGTTTACTTATAAAGATAATATTAAAAGTAGTATGAAGCCTATTAAACTCAACCATTCACACTGTTCAAAATTTTGTGTGCTCGGCGGGGGGGCATGTAGCCAATGAAAATTCTATTTTTATGTGTAGCAAACTCGGCCAGAAGTATTCTAGCTGAAGGTTTAGCTAAAAAGTATTGGGGTCATGAGCATGAGTTTTATAGTGCAGGATCTAACCCTGCCTCACCTCATCCGATGGCATTAAAAACTCTAAAAACATTTGAAATAAATAGTACTGATTTTACTTCTCAGCACATTGATGAATTTGATCTTAATAATATGGACTATATAATTACATTATGTAAAGAGGAATACTGCCCCCATATTTCTGGCAACACACTTCATTGGCCATTTCCTGATCCTGTGAGTTTGGATAAAGACTCTATAGAAAACTCATTCATATTAACGGCTCATAATATTAAAGCTAAGCTCGATAAACTCATGGAAACTCTTTAAAATGAATATTTTTACTTTAATTTTACCTCTTTTTATTTTTTCTGTTTCTACTTTGGCAAATGAACAACAAATTTTACTAACTGGATCTAGTACTGTCGCACCAATAATGCTTGATATTGCTCAAGCTTTTGAAAAATCAAACCCTAAAAGCACAGTGGAAATACAAACTGGCGGGTCTACGAGAGGAATTATTGATGTTAAAAGAGGCCTTAGTCAAATTGGTATGATTTCACGTGATTTAAAAAAATCTGAAAAAGGATTAAAATATAAAACTATCGCCATAGATGGTTTAGGTTTTGTTTTACACAGCAAAAATCCCATCAAAAATTTATCAAAACAACAGTTAAAAAATATTTACTCTGGGAAAATAACCCATTGGTCATCTCTTGGCTGGGTTAACAAACCAATTACTGTGGTTCACAAAGCTGAAGGACGCTCCACACTTGAGTTGTTTTTAGATTATATACAAATTAAAAATTCTAAAGTTAAACCCAGCCTAATTATTGGTGACAATGAACAAGGAATAAAAACCATTTCTGGTAACCCCTATGCTATTGGCTACGTCTCAATCGGAGCTGCCAGTTATAACATTAAAAAAGGTGTAAAATTAAAATTAATTTCTCTTGATGGCATTGCTGCCAATAAAAGTAATATTATGAATAAATCTTACCCTATACTTAGAACCTTAAACTTAGTTTACAAAGGAGAATTATCTCTCCTCGGAAGCAAATTACTTTCCTTTTCTTCCGGCTTAGAGGCTAATACTATATTAGATAAGCACTATGTTATTAAGCCACAATAAATTTGAGAGTTACTTATTTAAAGGCCTGACATTAGTTGGCCTATTTTTTTCACTATCTGTCTTTGTGGTTTTATTTTTTTTAATTCGCTCTGGCGGCCACTTTTTTTTAACAACTAAAATAAGTGAAACCCTATTGTTTGACCAATGGTTTCCTTCAGAACAATTATTTGGCCTTGCTCCAATGATTGCCGGTAGCTTACTTGTGAGCCTTGGAGCACTTTTAATATCTGGGCCTTTAGCACTTATCTTAGCATTTTTTTATTTCTATATTTGCCCCGTAAAATTTAAAAGTATTTTAAATATTTTTATGGATATCTTTTTGTCAATTCCATCTGTTGTGTTTGGTCTCTGGGGTTTAGTGATCTTAGTGCCCTATTTGGCTCCTTTGTTTCCTCCTGGCCAAGGACTTTTCACTGCCAGTGTTGTCCTTGCCATGATGATTTTACCCATCGGTTTTAAAACTTTTGTAGCTACATTTAAAACCGTACCTGATGAATGGATATTAGCTGCTAAGTCTTGCTCATTAAGTGAGTGGAGTGTTTTTCGTGATATTATTTTAGGTGAATATTCGAGAAAGTTAGTTATAGGCTTTTTACTCCAAGTGACTCGTGCCATAGGCGAAACAATGGCTGTACTTATGGTATGTGGTAATATTATACAATTTCCAGACTCACTGTTTGCACCAATAAGAACTTTAACCACTAATATAGCCCTAGAAATGTCATATGCCACTGACTTACATCGAACTTCGTTGTTTTTCTGTGGTTTGTTATTAATGGTATTTGTTTTTTTTCTATTACTTCTTAGTAGAAATGAAAGTAAAGAGGAGTATTTTTGAAAAATAAATTATTCCTTTTTATTTCTTGGTTTTGTACTTTAATATTCTTTTTTGTTTTTTTTATAGTGGCAGGTAATATTATCTTAGCCGGTATTGGTGACTTTAATTTAAGTTTTATTTTAGATAGCTTTAAGGACTCGGGCCGAAGTGGTGGTATTTTAACTATTATTGTTTCAACACTCATTATTACAGGCTTTGCTCTATTAGTTTCAGTATTGATTAGTATACTGTCAGCCATATGTATCGACCATTTTTCTCATCATAAAAAAATCACTAAAGTTTTAAAGCTAAGTCTTGATACACTTAGCGCCACTCCTTCAATTGTATTTGGACTCATCGGAAATATTGTTTTCTGTGAGTTTATGGGATTTGGCTACTCTTTAATTAGTGGTTCTTTAACTTTGGCGCTAATGATATTACCTATTCAAACACGTATAATTTTAATTGGATTAAATTCAGTTCCTAAAAGTATTCACTTAGCATCATTTGCACTTAACCTTAACCCTTTTACTAGATACTTTCGCATAAAAATACAC
>CALJPJ010000118.1 GCA_937980625.1 uncultured Bdellovibrionales bacterium | reverse complement strand
TCCCCCTATACACAAGCCATCAACACATACAGCTGTTGGAATACTTAACTTATGTAAACGATTTAATGTTTTAGTAATTTTTTTATTTGCCTCAATACCAGGCCCGGCTTCTTTTAATGAGCTATAATATTTTAAGTCTCCACCCACACAGAAAAAATTTTTATGACCAGAGTAAAATATCAAACCTACAACATCAGGCCCTAGACTCTCTAAAATTTGATTTAATTGCTCTGATGCATCCGGGCCAAAACTGTTTTTTTGATTATTTTTAAATTCTATTTCACAAATATTATGTTTATTAATTTTGTGACTGAGTGATTTCATTTTGCCAAAGCTTCATTTTGATTTAAAAATTCTAATCCAAAAGAAAATATTTTATTCTCTTCTTTATCAAAATTTTTAGTCCAAATTACTTTAGCATTCAATGTTTTTCTTTCAGAATCTTCATTATGTACGTTTAACCTAATTAAAGAGCCTATAGATATTCTATGATCTTCGCTCAAAGTACAATAAGCTCCACCCATGGATAGGTTTCTAACATAAGCTAAAAAAGTGTCTCCATCTTCTATTTTTTCTACTTCTGCTTCTTGGTCTGTTTTAAACCTTTTATACTTTTGCACTGGCAACTCTTTAGCTAAAAGTAATTTTGCTGTAAAAGCCCTCACCTGTTCACTAGAAAATGGTTTTGGCATAAAATGAACTCTATTTTTGTCAGTGGTTAAACTTTGGGTAAATTCATTTTTATTGCCAATAATTAAAATTGGCATATGAGGTAAATTTTCAATAATTCTGCGGCAACACTCAAACTCGACTGGTGTAATATCATCAAAATTAATCACAGCAGCAGCAAAGTATTGCTCATGAATAATGGCAACAACTTCCTCCATATCAGTTTCATAAGTGATTGTATGGTTAGTATTTTCAGAAAACTCTTTAATTAAATGTTCGCCAAAATTACATGCTATAGATCCAATTAGTATTTTTTTGCTCATATCAATTATTCGGCAAAATATTTTTTTTATTGAAGTATTATTTTACTAAAATGAATACATATTAATTATTTATGCCTAAACTTAAAAAACCAGAGTTGAGGTTAAAATTTATACATTTAGCTTCAAAAACTAAAAAGACCTTTGCCGTTATAGACAAAGGTCTTGTAATAAAATGGGACAATAAATAACTATTATCTCTCAGCCATAGACTGCCAAGATAAACCAGATTTACCCGTCCATTCTCCCCTTGGTCGATAAATTCTGTTATTTGAATACTGCTCTCTAACATGAGCTAGCCAACCTGCTACTCGCGAAGTTGCAAAAATTGGAGTATATAAATCTAATGGAATACCCATACTATAATATACCGTGGCAGAGTAAAAATCTACATTCGGTAATAAACCTTTCGACTCTCTCACGGTGTCTTCAATGACTTTAGACATTTCATACCAATGTGGTTGACCAGACTTTTTAGTTAGTAACTCACTCATTCCACGTAAAATTTTAGCTCTTGGGTCGCCATTTTTATATACTCGATGCCCAATACCCATTATTTTTTCTTTGTTGGACAATGCATTTTCTACCCATGTTTTAGCGTTGTCTACATTGCCAATTTTTTTAAGTGAAATCATAACCTGCTCATTAGCTCCACCATGAAGTGGGCCTTTTAAAGCAGATATAGCACTTACAATTGAAGAGTAAACATCACTTAAAGACGAAGCCGTAACTCTCGATGCAAATGCTGAACAGTTTAACTCATGATCAGCATGTAAAATTAAGCAAGTGTCCATAACTTTTACTGTGTCAGCATCGGGCTCTTCGCCGTTTAACATATATAAAAAGTTCCATGCTACTGATTGACCCGGCTTTGGCGCTACATAATCTTTACCCTGGCGAAGTCTTTCTAAATAAGCAACTAGCCCACCCATCTTGGCCACAAGTCGAAGAGACACTCTATTAATAGCCTCAGGAGAATTATCTTGGGAGTCATCATCCCATAAAGCTAACATTGAAACTGCAGTTCTTAGCCATGCCATTGGGTGAATATTTTTGTTTGGCAAAGCCTTTAAGTTACTTAATTGCTCATCTGTAAATCCGATATTATCTGAAATGCTACTGGTTAGCTCTTTTAACTCAGCTTCAGTTGGTAGCTTATTATTCCATAAAAGGTAAACTACTTCTTCAAAGCTTGAATTTTTCGCCAAGTCTTCGATGGTATAACCACGATAAGTTAAGTTTGCATCGATAATATAAGAGATTTCTGTGGTGCAGGCTATAACACCTTCTAAGCCTTTATTGACGGCGCCGTCATAAGTTTGAGCCATTCGCTATACTCCGTAAGTATTTGGTTGTTAATGTTTGACCATCTTAACAAAGTTAAGAGCGCTAGGCTAGCTTAATCACTCGATCCTTGACCTCTGCAACAACCACAGTCATGTCTCTATCGGGCCTATCGGAAATTTTATAGCTATCTATGTCATAACAAATTTTATTTCTTAATTCGTGAACACCACGACTAGGTGCATTTACAATAGATTTAATAAACCTAGCCTTCCCATACTGTTCATGGTTTTCGCCTTGCACAAGCTGACATCCTTTGGTTGCAAAAACTAGCCTATCCCTTGGGTTTAATAATAAGTGCCCCACCTTTAAAGGCTGATTAAACTGCCCTGTAATTTCTGGCATTTTTTCTTCAAATGGTATTATTTTTTTGTCTGTTGCCTTGATAAGTAAGGCTGTAATATTACCCATACAAACATAATTAAATTCAAATTTTTTTCTATCAAAAACGGCGTACATTAAATCAACTGATTGCCCCTCATCCATTTCTTTTTTTAGATCCTTAACTATGGCTTCAACAGCTTGATTCGGATTAGGGTTTCTTTTTGTTTCCATCAAACTAGAAATTTTTAGCAAAGTAGACATTAAAAAAGCCGACACCATATAACCAGAGCAACTGGCCATAACTATTCCAAACTTAGACTTATCTTCATGTGGAAAAATATCAAAATAGTCTCCCCCAATTTTATCGCCAGCAATATACTTTGAACTAAACTCAAAACTGGGAATATTGGGAAACTCAGTCGGGATTAGTTGTCTTTGCAAGTTTTGCATATAGCGCAACTCTTTTTTAACTCGAGCAGTTATTAAACCTAATTTTTCATTAGTTTTTTTTAATTCCTGCCTAAAAACTGATAACTCCATATTACGCTCAGCTAATTGCTGCTCAAGGTCAGTTATTTTGCTTAATAAATAGTCTTTAGATTCTGGCATAAATCATTGTACGACTGTAATACTTAAAACTCAAAACGCTTCTAGCCTTGAGGCTATGATAATTAAGCTACAGCTCCACAATACTGACTCTAACATTACATTTATTAAAAATGTTTAGCTAAATGCCCCCTCCACAAGAGGTTTCTGCTCGTTAAACTGTAAATTAATCAGATTATGAAAGGCCATAAATTTACTCTTAATAACTAGACCACTCAATAAGAGGTCAATGTCATCAAAATAACCCTACTTTGTTATCCACAAACTTATTCACATATTTAGACTGCCTTAAGCTTATCACTAGACTAAAGCGTTGATATTTGGGTAATTTTCTTGATCTTTAGTCGAGCTATTAATAATTTATGTGTTATGGATATTAGCCGTAAAATGTACTGGGAAAAGTTAAAAATAAATCTTGAGCTCCTCACAGTATCTGACCCCAATGCCTTAATCCCAATTATCCTTGATATCCATACATTGATTTTTGATGAAATGGACCAAAACAGCACTCTACGAAAAATGAATTTTATGAGCTATGAGCTCCAAACTCGAACTGAAAATATGACTGAAGAGGATCGCCAGAGTATATTGTCAGATTATTTATTTAATGAAAAACAGTTTTTAATATCGTCTCTTTCTAAAAAAACAATTGATCAACACGACTGGCAGCTCCCTTATGCCATTGAATCTAAACAAAGTAGCTCATTTTTAATATCACTCATCTATGTGTATTTAGCCCAATCTATAGAGTTACCTATTTATCTAATTAATTCATCTGAAGATAATATTTTAAAATGGGTCAACGGCAACAAGCCTATTTATTTAGACATTACGGCTAATGCCACAGCTATTAACGAAAAAAAGATGTGTGAAATATTACTTGAAGCCAATAAAGGAAAAAAAGATATTCCAGTTGATAGCTTTGATATTATACCTGCCAAAAATATAATTAAAAAATACTTATCGTATTTACTAAATATTTTTAATTTAAAAAAACAATATGGCTTTGCTAAAACCACTTTAGATATTTTATTAAAGCTTGAGCCATCGAGCTTAGAGTATCTACACCAAAGAGCTTTAATATTAAAAGCTTTGCATATGCACAAAGAGGCATTAAATGATATCCGCAAATACTACTCTCTCAACGGCGAAGACAACTCTCCCCTAGAATTAAAAATAGCATACTGCGAGCTAAAAAACCTAAGCACCCCAGTATCAAAACTAATCCACTAGGTACCAAGTCCCTTTCTGCGTAACCTCGCATCAAAATACCCTTGGCAAAATTATTCTTGATCCGTTTTTATTTCTTGAAATCTCGAATATTTTTTTATTTAACGCCTTTTGGATACAGTCCTCTATTTCAAGGTCATAGCTTAAATTAAGCCAATCAATATTTGGTATAATCTCAATTGCATTATTATTAAAAAAGTCTGTCAATTTCCACAAACTCGAATCTATATTAAGGGATGAATAGTTGTACTCTTCAACTTTTTTGCATAACCCAGCTTTTACCGGGTTTCTAAATACATACTTTATAACATTCCAATAATAATGTTCTGACTGAATTAAACTCCATTTGTATCTTGCACCAAAAAAATGATTAATACGACCAGCTTTTTTATTTGCATTACGAGCTACTTCTCTATGTAAGTAAGTCATTGCTTCACTTAAGTTAATATTCGGAGTACTTAAAACTAAGTGATAATGATTATTCATTAAGACAAAACTTTTAATATCAATATTAAGCTCCTTTTTAAGATATTTAAAAGTTTGTAAAAAAATTTCCCATAATTTATCTATTGATAAATAAAAAAATTCTTTATTATTTGATCGATTGTAAATATGGTAAGGAAACTGATTTGTTGAGATAAGTTTTTTTCTAGGCATAATTTGTGTATTTAATGCAAATAAAAGACCTAATTATTATAAATAATAGCTTTATAGCTCGGCTTAAGGTTTCCGTGAAGCGGATTTGAAGCACTGTTACGCAAAAAGGGACTTGGTACCTTAGGACTTACTTTTGGCTCTTAGTTGAATGATGTTTTTTAAGATTGTTGCTAGTTCTAAAACACTGATATTTATTTCGTTTAAAACTTTGCAAATTTCTGTTTTTTCTTTGATGCCAGTTATATTTGAAGGGTAAATGGACGAGCTACCTGAGGTGAAGGCTTCAAAGATGTAATCATAATTATTTGAAATAAGTTCGGCATATTTTTTTTGTTCAAGAGTAAATTTTTTACTTTTAGATTTTAAGTTTAACAAACTTAAACACATCTTAGAAATTTCTTCGACAACTTCAGTAACTTGCAATAAATGTAAATTTTCTTGATTGGTAAATGGTAACCGAATTTTTTTTAAAGATTGCTCACTATAGTCTCTTGTTTCAGTTTTTACTCGCTCTAAAATTAAGTTATACTTTTTAGCCCTTAATAGGTTTTCAGAGTCCTTATGTAAAGACTCATCTAAGGCTATATTAATAATGTTTTCTAGCATAGCGGCCATTTTTTTAGCCTCTTGTCTAAAGTGATCAACATATAAAAATGGCGAATAAAACTGCGAGTTTTTTGGGAAAATAAAGCTTTGTACTTCTTTGGGCTTATTTGATAATTTACCTTTAGCAAACACATCAGTCAAAGTTATAAGTACCAAACTAATTACAGATATCAAAAAGTAAAAACTAAGACTTAACACTATATAATAAGAAATTTGACTGGCAGAAAAATTTAAACCCCAGCTTAGCCATTGATCAACAGCTGTAAAAGCATCACCTGTTGATGATAACGTATTAGCATAGCTTGTATGAACGACAACCTTTGCTAAAACTGCCTCTAGGCTTGTTAACAAAAAAACATGGGTTTTAAATAAAATAATAAATGAACAAATCGTGGACACAAAATTTATGGCAAATACTTTTTTTATGGATGAATTATACCTAATAGTTTTATATATAAAATACGACAAAATACCTAGCCAAGTGGCGCCCACATATAAGTAATAATTATCTAAACTCACCCATTTACTTAACAACACAAAAAATATTAATCCGGAAAATAATGGCGACTTAAAAACTAAGGCAATAAAAAAACTAACAATGACCAATAAGCCAGGGTTTGCTAAAAATGACAAATAAGTATGTATATGTTGGGCCCCTGTATTAAGCTCAGTCACCGAAAATATAAAAGCACTTACTATTAA
>CALJPJ010000117.1 GCA_937980625.1 uncultured Bdellovibrionales bacterium | reverse complement strand
AACTCTTTTTTACTAAAACAGGCAACTTTAGCAATACTTACTTTATTAATAGAGCTTAAATCATTTGCTAAATCAGGTGATTGTTCAAGTAGAAGCTGAGCACTGGCGTGAGCATCACAAGTTAAAATATGAAGTTCACCAGGATTTATTTTTTTTAACTCACTACTAAACTTAAAAAAAACACCATTATTACTTAAATAATCATATAGTTTACAACAAAACTCATTCATACCGCCATTAAAGCTAACTGTTTGTCTTTTAACAGTGCTGGATGTTTTTTTACTACTTTTTTTAAATAGATTTTTCGTAACAAGCTTTGCACTTAATTGATTTGAGTAAGCGGCATAAACACCTTGAAAAGCAGGTTCAATAAGTTTGGTTAATGCTTTTTTAAAAAACACACGCTCAGCCCAACTCGAAAACAACTCCCCTGATAACGGCCTATACTTTTCTTTGTTAAATTTAAATTGAATAACTTTAACTATTAATTTTATCGTTTCAAAAAAACTAAACGGCCACCTTAGCTTTTTACCATTACTAAATAAAAACTTCTTTTTAGCACTCTCAGACGGGTAAAGAATATCAAGACCAATATCAGAGCACAATTCTATAAGGTTTTTTGAGTTAATTAAACCATTAGCTCCATGATCTACCACCCCATGTTTTGTGATTGGACTCTGCAACAATCCACCTACATGTTTACTTTTCTCAACAACAGTAATGTTATAGCCGTTTTTATGAAAAAAATAGGCCAAACAAAGCCCTGAAAAGCCTGCGCCAACAATAGTTACATTAAGTGTATTAGATTGATTTAGAGAATGTTTTTGCATCTGGTTTTTTAAGCCTCAACCTTTGATCCCAAACTAAACAAGCATTTCTAATAAAAGGATGGCCTTTTTCTGTAAGCTTCAACTTTCCATTTATTACTTCTACTAATTTATCATCAATCATTTCATTTAAAAACTGTTTAACGTCCTCTGCTTGCTCATCATTATCAATTTCAACCTCTAGTTGAGTCATAAATTCCATCACTTTTTTTCGATAATAAATATCATCAGTGCTTAGCTTATGTCCTCTTAATGTTGGAACTTGAGATTTTTCTACTTTATCTTGATAAAGAGTTAAAACTTTTTCATTTTGATGAAAACAGTCTTTAGTTTCTGATATACTGCTAACTCCTAACCCAAGTAAAACTTCGGACTGTTTACATGTGTAACCCATAAAGTTTCTATGTAAAGTTTTATCTTGTACCGACTTTGCTAAACTATCAGATGGTAATGCAAAGTGATCCATACCTATTTCAATATAGCCTTCAGCTAAAAACTCTGTGCGAGCATACTCATACAAAGCTCTTTTATCTGCTCCCATAGGAAGGTCTTCGTCTTTAAATAATTTTTGCGAAGGTTTAATCCAAGGGACAATAGCCAAGCTGTATAATGCAATACGATCTGGTTTTAAGCTAATTGTTTGCGCAATTGTTTTTTTAAATAAATCCATGGACTGTTTTGGCAGACCATATATTAAATCAAAATTTACGGATGGCATACCAAGCTTTCTGGATGTATCAGTTACCATTTTTACTTTTTCAAAGCTTTGTACTCTATTTATTAATTTTTGCACTTCAATATTGAAATCTTGTACTCCAATACTTATACGATTAAACCCTAACTCGGCCAAAGTTTCTAATTGCTCAACAGAACATCTCCTTGGGTCAACTTCAATTGAAGCTTCAAATTCATCTTTATTAATTAAACAATCATTAAAAATAGGAGTTATAAGTTTTTTGAAACTCTCTGAAGATAAAAAATTTGGCGTGCCGCCACCTAAATGAATTTGCTTTAATGGCCTTTGCTTAAAGTATTGCACTTCATTTTTATAGTTTTCCCATTCAGAAAGTAAAATGTTTACGTAATCTTCACCTCTACTCTTATTTTTAGTTATACTTGTATTACATCCACAAAAAGAACATAAAGTTTCACAAAAAGGGATATGCAAGTACATTGACCAAGCTGATTTATCATCGGACAAATTTTTATTTAAAGAAACTAGCCAATCCGCTGAGCTCGGTGAGTCTGACCAATAGGGAACCGTTGGATAACTTGTATACCTAGGAACCGGATGGTCATACTTATTTAAAAGCTTTGTAAACTCATCCATTGAGGTACTCCCTCGTATAATCAACAACAAATTTAACATTGTCTTCTGGTGTTTTTGGTAAAACGCCATGGCCTAAACCAAATATCCATTTTGATCTTTGCTCTTCGGTTAACTCCTTAACTTTATCTAACTCAATGGTTAAGTATTTTTTTAATGTTGGTTGATCACAAAATAATAAATTGTTATCAAAGTTTCCTTGAATAAATCCGGTGCGTTTTTCACTCAGACACTCTGCTAAATTTAAACGATGATCAAATCCAACACCTGACAAATTTTCATAATTTAAATACTCTTTAAAATAATTTTTATGGGTATACTTTGAATAATAAGCCAGTTTTTTTGGATAAATTGCAGCTAATTTTTTAATAGTAGGAGCAATCATTGTTAAGTATATATTTTCACTTAACTCGCCGGCAGCGGTGTCCATAACCATAATTTGCTCAGCACCACCATCAAGTTGCAACTTTATATTTTTAACTAAAAATGAAAACATAATCTCTTCAAATGATTTAAATAAGTCTAATTTTTGTTTAGCTAAATTTAATCCACCTTTATGTGAACCCTCCACGGCATAAGTAAATAAAGTCCACGGTGCACCGACAAAACCAATCAAACTTTTATTTTTAGGCAAAAGCTCTCTCGTTGCTTTAACACTCTCATATTGAAAGTTCATAAAATCAATGGCTTCATCCACTGGTTTTAACTGCTTTATATTCTCATGATTGAGTTGACGATCTAAAATAGGGCCCGGCTTATACTCTAAGCCCATGCCCAGAGCCTCCAAAGGAAACAGTAAATCACTAAACAAAATAGAAATATCAAAATCAAACTCTTCAACTGGCCCCAATGCAACTTGCGCGGCTAACTCTGGTTGTTTACATAAATCTACAAATGAGTACTTTTGCCTATAACCTTGGTAATGCTTATGATAACGCCCAGCTTGACGCATAAACCAAATTGGTGGAACTTTTTGTGGTGTACCAGTTAATACATTATTAAATTTTTCGTTATACATAGCTCATCCTTTTTTAATTTTCAATTTTAAATAAATACCCAACGCCACGAACTGACTTAATGCAGTTAGATTTCTCTCCAAGTAATTGCCTTAGGTTAACAATAATATTGTCTACCGTCCTATGGCTAGGAAATTGATCCTCTCCCCAAGCTTCATCAAGTAATTGGTCTCTGCTGACAACATGAGGGCTTCTATTTGTTAAAACTCGTAAAACATTGGCCTCTTTGGTGCTTAATGTTTTTTTTTCCTTACCATCAAAAACAATTAAACTCATAAAGTCAACATATGCACCATCACCCAACTCAACCCTATCTACTCCGTGATTTTGTAAAACTTTTTTTACACGTATTAAAAACTCTTTTAAATGAAAAGGCTTAGGAATGAACTCTACTGCTCCAAGCTCATAGCCTTGTAGCCTATCTTCAGCACTATTTTTAGCTGTTACAAATATAAATGGACAGTTCATAGTTTTTCTTACCAGCTTTGAAAATTCAAAACCAGAACCATCGGGCAACCCCACATCTAGTATCACTAAGCTAAACTTTTGAGTTTTTATAGCTTCAGTAGCAGCCTCTAGTGAGTTCACCCAAGTGGTGGCTAGACTCTCCTTCTCAAGGCGATCTTTTAAAGTGGCTCCTAAGCTATTATCATCTTCTAGTAACAGAACCTTCACGAATGAGTCCTTTTAAACCACAAACTCACTTCAAACGGGTCATTAGAAAAGCTCACTTTACCTTCCATTGATTTCATTAAGTTTGAAACTATATGTAAACCTAAACCACTCCCACTGCTTGGGTTATGACGATAATAGAGTTCACCAAGCTTACTTGCATCCCCCTTAAAAGCGCTGCCATTGTTAGTTACAATCAATACCATTTGGTCTGAGCTTTTAACGGTTTTAATATTAATTTCAGTGGCTTTGCCATGCATTTTTGCATTGTAAATTAAATTACGCATTATTATTTCTATAGCTCGCTTATCCACATCCAGTCGTACATCATCTTGATCGTATATTAGTGAAATATCAGGCCAGTGATAACTTAAACTTTTTAAAAGCTCCTTTAAGCTTAAACTTTCAATATGTAACTTCAGTTTATCTCCACCTGAAAATTGAAGTGAGTTTTCTAACTGAACCTGCAAACGCATACTATCATCAACTAAACGGCTAATAAGTACATCTGAGCTCGCTCCTTTTACATCTTCTTTAATACATTCAGCCTGCAAACGTAAACTTGCAATTGAGGTTTTCAAATCATGACTAAATGAAGCTAAAAAACTTTTAATTTCTTGGTTTTTTTTGCCTTCTTTAAATATAAAATAAATTAAAGTTGAGCCGCCTAATACTAAAAGAAACATCCAAGTTATGCCTTCAGATAAAAGCATAAACCTATACCTCTCCACCTCAGCACCCGACAAGTTGGTTGTTAAATCTAGTAAATTCAAACCATTCACTAGCCACCAAAAAGCTAACGATAAGGTTAAAAATATCCATAAAACAGAAAGATAAAACTTCCAATTTTTAGTGATTGGCACTGGCTTCCTTTAAAGATTTGATAATAATATTTGTAGCCACTTGCAATACTTCATCTGTATGTGCCCACGACATAAAACCAACTTCATAGGCGTTAGGAGCTTGATATAAACCATTTTGCAAACAAGATTTAAAATACTTAGAAAAATTTTCTGCCAGTCCTACAGGAAAATCTTTTGGTGACACAATTGGTTTATCAGTTTTTGGGGCCATCCAAAATAATGAAGAGTATTGAATCATTTGCCAAGGCAAATTTAATTCATTAATTTTTGTATTAATAGTTTTGGCAAAATTAATAGTTTTTTCTTCTAATTTTTGTTGAACATTATGTTCAGCTAATTTTTTAACTGTGGCAAGACCTGCAGCCATTCCTATTGGGTT
>CALJPJ010000116.1 GCA_937980625.1 uncultured Bdellovibrionales bacterium | reverse complement strand
TTATCACAAACTTACAAAATGGACCTTCTTAAAAGTATTAATTTTAAGAATCAACAGCAAAAAATTGACACTTTACAAAGCCTATTATTAGCAACCCCTGATCAACAAAAATTTAAAATATTAAACTCTTTTTGCCAGGATATTAAGAGTTGTCATACACTTTGGGAGAAATTTATTAAACCTCAAAAGTGGTCAAATAGTATAGCAAGCCATATTATGCTTTCAAACTCTAAAAAAATTGATAATTTAACTATCACACACATTGAATTAGTACATAATAACTTAGATAAAGTAATTCACAAAATGACGTCAAAGCAAAAAACAGACTACTTATATGCAGCATTAGCCAAGGGTAAACTCTCTCGAAAAACAGATCTTACAAATTCGGTAGTAAAATTACTATCTAACCTAGAAACAAAAAACAGCTCTGTTCCAGTTTATTTTAAAAAAACAAAATTTATTGAAGACTTAAGTCAATATCAAAAAGTTGTAAATAAATTAAATACTATTGATATTAGAACTACGAATAATAAAAATTTGAAACAAAATTTAATGTATCTTAAAAACACATTTAATAATTCTAAAAAATTTAATTGGAAAAACACATTTTTAATTAAAAAAATTATTAAACTATTTAATTATAAGCTCAATCACATGATAGTTGCTATAGATACATTAAAGCATAAGCACTTGGGAGATAGTGATTGGCTAGCTGTAAAAAAAGAGGTTGCAACATGGAAAGAGTAATATTCATTATTTTTATGATTACCTCTGCAACTGCCAATGGATCAGTTATTGACCTAGGAACTCTAGACATTGAGGGTAATGTTCGACAACCAAAAGTCCAATTTTTTAAACCAGAAAAAGTATCTAATAGCCATTTAAAGTATGTATCAGAAAAAAATTTAAACCAATTAGAAAAAAAAATTTTAAAAAACTTAAACAAAACAAAGGATAAGTATGAAAAATAAATCTATAATTCAACAAGTTATTTATTTTTTAATTGATACAACTCCAAGGCAAAAATTTTACGCACTTAACAATTTATTAATATTTACTTTTAAAAAACTGGTAAATATTGCTTGTTTTATACGATCCGATTATAAAACTAGATCTGCTAAAACTATTTATGCATCTTTCTCTATACATATTTTACTTTTTACTTCATTATTTGCTGTGGATGTTTATAGCTATATTATTCAAGAAAAAGATATTTTAATTACAAGTGAAAAAATTAAAAATCACATTCAAGACAAGCAAGAGTTAAAAAATGGCGAAACCTCAGATGTCGTAGGAATATACTATATTTCACCAGAAGATCTCGTTATAAAAAAAAGAGTTAAGGTTAAAAAATATAATTCATTACTTTCAGAGTTTAAAAAAATAAATAACCATAGTTGGCAAGTGAGTAAAAGTCATTCAATTAAAAAATCTGAAGAAAATAAAAAATCTATGAAGATAAAACGTGAAAATAGTAATTGGCGTAATATGATATCAGACTCTAAAACAAACGAACCACTAGTTGATATAGAAAAAAAATTAGCAACACATATGAACAAATACAATATTCAATTCAAAAAATGTTATGAAACAATACTTTTAAGTGACAGTAGTTTAAATGCAACTGTTCATTTTTTATTTAAAATTAACTCGAAAAATAGGGCTGTTTCACCAAGTATTCGTATTAATGGAGTTGGTTTACCTGAAAGTAAAGGTAAACTAAAAAGCTGCCTAAACAGAGCTGTTACTCAAATACAACTACCTCCTATCAAAGGGGTTAGCTTGGCCGGAGAAAAAGTAAAGTTTCAAGTGGTTTTAAATAACTGGGAGTAAAAAAATACTAAATTTTGCTGACAATCTATCTGTTCTTTAAGGCCCAGTATACAATCATTTTTATTTATATTCTTAAGGGTCATTGCCGTTTAATTTTTTGATATAAATTTTCAAACTTATTTGGGTCTATACTAATATTTATTACAAGTATTTACAATTAATTTATGACTGCAAATTTATTTTTTATTTTAATCAGATTTTAGTTTAAAAAAAATATATATTTACAACGACTATATTATAAAAAAATAATTTTTAATTATTTTTTGACTCCCCTTCTATCTACAAATAAATTACCTTCATGAATAGAAAAATTATTCATATTGATCAGGACTGCTTTTATGCTGCCGTTGAAATTAGGGACAACCCACGCCTAAAAGGTAAACCTGTAGCTGTAGGTGGTCGCCCTGAGGGACGTGGTGTGCTTACCACTGCCAATTACGAAGCTCGCAAGTATGGCGTTAAATCAGCCATGCCCACATCACAGGCTTTAAAGTTATGCCCTCAGCTTATTCTGGCACCTATCAACTTTTCTAAATATCGGGCTGAGAGTAAAAAAATTCGTGAAATCTTTAAACTATTTACTGATAAAATTGAGCCCTTGTCACTGGATGAAGCTTATTTAGATGTTACAAACTGTAAACAACTTGAAGGTAGTGCCACCCTAATAGCTAAGGAGATTCGACGTCTTATCTACGAAAAAACTAAGCTTACAGCGTCTGCTGGAATTGCAGAAAATAAATTTTTAGCTAAAGTCGCTAGCGACTGGAATAAGCCCAATGGCCAAAAAACTATTACCCCATCACAAACCTTGTCATTTGCAACAAAATTACCAGTTAATAAAATACCTGGTGTTGGCAAAGTCACTACTAAAAAAATGCACTCCTTAAATATAAAAACTTGTGCTGACTTGCAAAAATTAACAATTGAACAACTCAGTTATCATTTTGGCAGCTGGGGCCTACGCCTTTACGATGTCTGTCGTGGGATTGACTACCGTGAAGTTCAAAGTCGAGGGAAAAGTAAATCTTTAAGTGTTGAAAATACTTACAGTAAAGATTTAACAAGTTTAGATGTATGCTTGTCTAAGTTACCAATGATATATTCTGACTTTAAAGAACGCCTTGATAACTATAAAAATAATTATAAAATTAGTTCTTTATTTGTTAAAATAAAGTTTTATGACTTTACTCAAACCACCATTGAAAGATCAAAATACAAAGAACCAAGCCTTGAATTATTTAAAGAAATATTTGAAGAAGCCTATTATCGCCAAGCTGAACCAGTAAGGCTAATTGGCATAGGGGTAAAGTTTGATTCACCAAAGAAACGAATCAAAACAGCTCAACTGGACTTATTTTAACAGTCTCAAATTGATACGTATAAGTTTATTATAGTGTTTAACCTATTATCACCTGCAAGCCTCCAAATAAAACCTGCTTAACTCACACTGGTTCTGTAATTGCTTAATACTACAGCGTGAGGTTAAAATGAAAAATAGCAGGACAACTAAATTTATAGTACTATTAACGACACAATGGGTGTTTGCTTATAGTCACGCTACAATCACAGTTGTTAAAACGAAAAGAACCATCACACAGGAACAGGCAATGGCTCCAATTGATGACTCCGATATCACTGAGCTCTCAGAGCAGGTCATCTTAGACCCCATAGCCATTAATGATGAAATCGAAACCATTGAAGAGTTCGAACCTAAAAATGAATTTGACGACTATGACCTTATAAAAGAAAAGCTAACTTTTTCTGAAGGTAATAATAGTGAGCAAGAGCTCCCTAATTAAAAATCAGAACTAACAGTGTCATATGCTACGTCATATAGTGAAATATCAAAATAATAGCTTTGTCCTTTATTTTTAAACTCAAAACAACCATTTTTAGAAGCTGAAATACTATACCCAGCCCCCCAGTATCTATACTTTTTCTCGCCCGGATCAAAGTCATCCGATTTTGCAGTATTAAAGCCAGAGTGAGGAGCGTGAATAATTTCTAATTTTTCAGAAGCTAAGTTATCACCAATAATATTTCTAGTGTAAAACCTCCACTGTACTTTTCTATCAGGTAAAATAATTTTAGTGTCTTTATCCTTCATGTGTAACTGTTCAGCTGTATGATATAAAAATTTAGTTTTAGGGTCATTTAACATAATTTCATACTTAGCTTTTTTGTCAGAATTACTAATAGGACTTACTTTTTCATAATATGTTTTATTATCAATAAACATATGGGAATGGCCCATATCTGAAAAGAAAATGTAATCAACATAAGACCTTTCTAAAGCTACTTCTATATGACTAACCACACTATTAATAAATTGCTTACCTAAAAATACTTGAGTTCCATTTTTTAGAGGTAAAACAAAATCACTGCCCACCATATGCGACCTGAACTCTAATCGTTTACCAGATTCATAAATAGTATTAAATTTTTCTGCCATAACTTTTAAAGTTTGACCCCAGCCCATATCTTCCATTTTAATTTTTGGCTCTAAAGGTGTTTCTTTTTGACAGTAATCTGCACGATACTTAAATTTTGCCTGTGTTTTTTCAATAGCAATTGCTTGTAAGCCAACAAATAGGCTTACTATTAATATAATAGCTTTCATTAGTCCCCCCGGATTAAGAACTCTTAAGCTATCTAATTATTTTGAAATACTCAAAAATTTTCATAATTTGAAATAGATTCAATTATTACAAATAGAGTTCAAGAATTTTATATAGGGTTAATTTTGGCTATAAACTATAATTTATTATTAGACCTCTGAAATGTGAACAAAGCAGGTACTTTTTTTCATTTTACAACATTTCAAGTTTATTACATAAGTTTTACTGATTTTGAGCAATTGGTCTAAATCGTTTCACAAAATTATACTTCATTTCTATTCTCGTCAGCCTTACAAATGGCTCTATATCTTTTTCTACTTGATATTGACCAAAATAACCAAGCTCATAGTATCTGTTTCTGTCTATTTCGTTTTGAGTTACGGGAGTCAAAATTTTTCTACCAAAAATATCTATCTTGCCATGCTCAAACTCTAGTTATTTAAACCGATAGGCAGATTTATTTACAGCTTTTATAAGACTACACTCCACTAGTGATTAATACATAAAACTTTATTTAGATCAGACTAAAGACATATTTTGTCACTCTTGGTCCTATCACTCCTTTTCTGTAACTACTAAAATACACTCAAGTTATTAATATTACTGATATTACTTCTTTCAAATAAAGTACTACCTCGTCATCGCCCATATAAAAGTAAGGGCTGTTTAAAGTATTTAATAGTTAAGTGACTAAAATAATTTAAATAATTTATGATCATTGCAAACACTGACTAGTATTTTTGCAAAATAAATTGGTCTGTCTCATTTTGAGAATGAACTAAATATTAGTAATTATAAATACTTATTAGATAATTTGAATTGGTGCCAAACTTGTAATGTAAGAGTGTAAGAAATAAAAACCCTGGGGAGGGCAATATGAAGGGACTATCTAACAATTCAAAACTATTCGCTACATTCTTTTTACTAGCTTGCTTAACTGCTAACACTAGCTGGCTACAAACAAATATATATACTGGATCAGCTTCTTTTGCGTCAGGCTCTATGGATATAGAAACAGATAGCGTTTTACCATCAGAGATTCATAACTGCGAAGAAATTAAAAATAGCTATACTTCAAAAGACTTTTCTGTTGAAGAAGGCCAAATTGTAAATTTTGAACACTTCGATGACGAAGAAGATGAAGACGACTTTATAGATGATGGGTTTGATAGACCGCGCTCGATAAAAAGATATGCCCCAAAAGGTAAAATTAGCTTTAAAGTTAATTATAAAAAATATATTTGTAACAAAGGCCGCCTGAATGAGTCCACTCAAATTGGCTATGAAATTGGTACCACCGATTCAACAAATGGCCAATTAGAGGCTGAAAATTGCCCCAAATGCGAACACACCTCAGGAAGTATTATTTCTAAAGCAACTGATTCGTTCAGAGATATTGCTAATAGAATTTTAAAAGATGGCATGAAAGCCACTATTCAAGCTCAGTATGATATCGCTCAAAAAAATAAAGCTAAAAAGTTAGCCGTTGAAATGTGTGAGGGCATAATTGATGAAGAAACTGGACAGCTTATACGGTATAGTAATAGCGACAAAGGTGTTCAATTAAAAAACGACTGCTTAGTTAGAAAGATATCATCATCTAATAACACTAAAAAAATATCTCAACTATATAGTTTAATCGAAGATGAAATACATGCACTAGCCAATAGTGATAACATTGAAGATCGTCAAGAGGCTATCGATATGATTAATAAAATGTTAAAAATAAGAGAGCGTAAAAATCGTTCTGGAAAAATGCAAGAAGTTAAACACAGAACTTTAAAAAGAAGTGGAAAAAACTTACCTGCTGATATCAGAACAGAATTAAAAAACCTTAGAAACTTTGCCAAAGGATCTAACACTGTCGACAAGTTTGATACTTTATTTAATGATAATATTGCAAACTTAAAAAAACAATCTTGCGATGTTAAAGAGCCGCCAGCTTGTTTAAGTGATCACTTGATTAATACGAGAATAAAAACTTTAAAACTTATGAGAGATAAACAGCTGCTTGCCAATAAGTACCAAGATTTAAATCCAACAAAATGGTTTACTTCAGAAGATGACGACGGCCAAGACTCTTACAAAAACTGGAGTAAAAGCTTAGAGCAATATTACGACGCTACAATTAACCAAATTAACGATATATATAGAGGCCCAATCACAGCCACCAACGGTGGAAATGGTCAACCTACAATCACAAATGGGTCAAATTATAATAATCGCTTTGACTACTTATTATCCCAAGAGGTTCAAAACTTAAGGTCGCAAACGCAAAAAGGCTCCACCATTTTTGGAAAAAGAGATACCACAACACCTGTACCACAATCTTTACGAAATTAATTTATAAAATAATAATTTAACTTTAATCAAAGGCTTGTCACACCCTCCCCCAGTGACGAGCCTTTTCTTTATTTAAATAAATTTAAACTACAAAAAGTGTTTATAAATATTAATTTAATATTACAATCTTATTATGGCTGACCTAGTTTTAAAAAATTTTTTATAGATGAATAAATATTTACTTCTTCTGTATATAAAAATCTAATTAACATAGCTTTAACAATATTATTTAACTTTTCATCACCTATTCTCAATATATCATTTTTATCAGTTAACTCCACTAAAAAATCTTCTTGCATCTTTTGTATACTAGCCAACAGCTCACTCTGTTTATAAAACAAAGGATGCTTGTCCCAACGATAAAAAATAAAAGCTAACATTATCTTAGGATCATCAACATCAACTGAAGTAAATGGAACTTCCTTTCGTAATTTATAATAACTTTTTAACGTATCAAATAATTCATTAACTTTAGATTGATTTAAATAGCCATTTTTGTGTGAGTCCCTTAAAGCATTAATGTCTTGAACCCACCAACTATTTGTGGCGACCTCCCTAGGGTCAAGCTTATATTCTTTTATAAATTCAGCAAGCGCTTCCATATTAATGGGGATTTTCCCTTCATTCATATTATCATAAGCAAATTGAGACAAATCACTAAACTCTTTATTTTTAATAGTCGTTACAAACCCTGGAAACCTAAACTCAAAAGACCAGAGCCCAAGATCGGATAAAACAGAACCACTTCGCACACCAATATTATTTTGTTTATATCTTGTTCCTAAATTAATAACTTTGCCACCTGCCATATACTTAAAAAAATCAAAAATACCACCTATCTTGTCGCTTTTTAAGTGATCCATTACTTCATTTGTATATGGAAAGTATGTCAATTTGCTTATACTTAGTAATATTAAGCCCATCTCATACATTTGATGTGTTAATGCATACCCTAAAGCTATTAACTCGTTACTATGCCCCAAGTTATTCTGCTCTTTAAAAAAAGCCTCTGGTGCTTTTCCAATTATATGTTGATGAGAACTTAAAAGTTTTAATTCTTTTTCACCAGCAACTGACGGCAATACAATATTAAAAAATACTGATATGTCTTTATTTAGCTGCCTTGTATTTTTTCCTCTAAAATGCATCTCGACATAGGTTGCGCCCTTTACTGAATCTGCAGTCGCATACTCAATAACTTCATTTAAAAACCCATCTAAATTTAGCTCATACTTTTCGCCTTTAAGATAATTTTTACCAAGAAGTTGAAAGTCTCTAACAGCAACAATATTTAATTTAGTATTTACTATTAGCCCAGGTATACTTCGATCCTTATCGAAATCTACTTTACGAGAAAGTATACCCAGTACTTTATTTCTAACCTTATATGGAATATCAAGCCACTTCATGTTTTTTAAGTTTTTATTTTTTTTCTCTCTGTCAAATAAAAAGGAAGAACTTTTATTTAGTAAATTATAAATCTCAGGATCTGCCAAAAGAAAACTTAAATCATCATTTTTTAGTTTTAAAATATTTAAAAGCCTCTTATCTCTTTTCAACTCAATTTCTTGGCCTATATCGTGTTGCTCTGATGTTTTCTTCTTACAGGTGGAAGATAAGCCTCGACCTTTCCCTTTAGAAAAAGTATTTTTGCAATTATATGAGCGTAAATCTACTTGCTGACTAGCACACGATATAGTGAAAACAAGGAAAGCTGTTAACTTTAGCCTAACTAACTTAGTCATGCATAACAGTGTATAAAAAGTCTAAAACAAATAGTAGGCACAATAATAATATTACGACTAAGGAATTGTAAAAAATCAAATGCACTTGTTCGTCTTTGGTTATTTCATGAGGTTATCATGGAGGTAAAGCTTAGTATTGTATAAGCTTTGCTTTGTAAAAAGCCCGAGAGAAGCTCTCGGGCTATAGCAGGCAATATCATTGATGTCTTGACTAAGTTGTTTTTTCAAAGTTGTTTAATTTTAAAAG
>CALJPJ010000115.1 GCA_937980625.1 uncultured Bdellovibrionales bacterium | reverse complement strand
TAGGGCAAGCATCAATACACTTAGTGCAGGTTCCGCAGCGGTCAGGGTGTAGTGTTTTTATGGGCTTTAAGTCAAGGCTAGTGTATATTTCACCAATAAAAAAGAAACTTCCTTTTTGACTATCAATGAGGCATGTGTTTTTGCCAAACCAGCCAAGTCCAGCTTGGTGAGCGAGGTCTCTCTCTAAAACAGGTTTAGAGTCAGTCATTGCAGTAAAAAAATCATATGGAAATACTTTTTGTAGCTCGGTGATGAGCTTGTCCATTTCACTTTTGAACCAAATATGATAGTCGTCATTTTTAGCGTACTCAGCAATTCTTAGGTGTTTAATAGGCAGTTGCGTCGGTTGAGGTTGTGGGTAGTAACTTTTTGTAAGCACAATTGCAGAAATGCTTTGATCAACAAGAGTTTTAGGAAATTCTTTAAAAGTTAAGTGATTTTCAAGGTATTTCATGCTTCCGTGGAAGTTACTCTTTAACCAATCCTTGTAAGCCTCTATAGTTTCAGGAGATTTAAGGTCAGAAAAGCCATATGAAGTAAAATTAAGCTGATCTATTTTTTCAGAAATTTTTTTTTGTGTTTCAAAGTCCATAAATGAGCTTAACTCCCTTAAGTTATCCGTGTCTATTTGCTATAATATCTTTGATGGAAAAATCAACTTTATTAAAACATTTTGAGTCTCACCCTCATTGGTTTGCAGTTAGTGAGTGTGTAAAAACACTCATTAAACATGGCTATAAAGCATACTTGGCAGGTGGTTGCGTAAGAGATGCCTTAATTGGGCGGCCAATTAATGACTTTGATTTAGCCACTGACGCCTTGCCGTCTCAAATGTTAGAGATTTTTGAAAACTCTATTGATCACGCCGCACATTTTGGAGTGGTTGCCGTTCCATATACTGACACTAATGAAAACAAATTTTTAGTGGAGATTACACGTTTTAGATGGGATAAGGCCTACGAAAATGGTCGACACCCATCAGAAATAGAGTTTAAATCTGAAAAAGAAGATGCCAAGCGAAGAGACTTTTCAATGAACTCTCTTTTTTTTGATTTATATAAAGGTACGATTATTGATTTCACTGGTGGCAAAGATGATATTAATAAAAAAGTAATTAAAGCTGTAGGAATCCCCATAAAGCGTTTTAAAGAGGATCGTTTAAGGATATTACGTGCCGTGCGTTTTCAGTCTCAACTGGGCTTTGATATTGACCCTAAAACTCTATTAGCCATTCAATATGAGTGTAAGCATATTGAGATGATCTCTAAGGAAAGAGTTTTTACTGAGCTTAAAAAAATTATTTCGGGACAAAGCTATTTAGATGCTTTTAACAGTATGTACTCATCTGGTCTTTTCGAAATTATTTTTAAGTCTATGAAGTTTAGTCAGCCAATGAATTGGGAAGAGTTTAAAATTGATTTTCATAATATAGGTGAGCAAACAATAGAGTCATTTTTTACCTTAATAACGGTTTATGAGCTGCGCGATATTCAAGGTTCGGTTAAAGAGGATCAAATAAAAAAACTTGTTTCTTTTTACAAAACGATCAAAGTGCCATCAAAAGTAATTAAAGATGTGCAAAATATTACAACTTTATATTTTGATTTTGGTTTGCATAATTTGGTGCCTTCTATCAAGGTGTTTGAAAGTAAGCATAATAGTTTATTTTTTAAGTTGCTAAATAGTCTTGGTAAAAAAAATGAATTTATCAAGATAAGAGAAATATATAAAAAAAATTTAGATTCCGTAAGTCATTTAGCCAAGCCCTTTATTAATGGGAGAGATTGTTTATCTTTAGAGATTAAGCCATTTGAGATCGGCAATGTTTTAGATATTGTCTACGAAAAGCAATTGCTTGGTTTAATAATAAATAAACAGGAGTCGTTGGCTTTTGTAAAAAATCTCAAAACTCAAATGGATATATAGCGGAGCCAGTGATTAGAAGAGTATGGTCAGTTAGTAAAAAAAACCTTTGGACTTATCCAAAGGTTTTTTTAAAGAGTAATTTTTTTTAGATAATTAATTAAAAGTTGCTGCTAAAGGAAGCTGAGCATTTTCAGGAGCATACCAGCATAAAGGTCTTGTCCCAACATCAGTTGGTAAGCCTTCAGCTTGTACTGTATCTATAGAGCGATTACATGCGCCAACAGTGGGATCACTGTCATCAAAGTTTTCATCGTGGCTAACGTCACAAAGTGCACCTTGAAAGTATGTATCTAACCGACATTGTGGAAGAGGGTGTCCATCTTTAGTATTGGTAACAATGTCAGTGTCTGGTGTTTCAAATGCAGCTGGAGTTTCCGTATTCATTAGCGACTGGAATAAGAAAGCTATGTCTTGTCCAGCAACCGAAGATCTGTAGCAGCTAGCCAAGTCATTAGTATCTGTTGTAAATACTTGATCGCAAGCATTTTTTGCGTATTCATCTAAGTCTACGCTAATGATATATTCATCGTTTTCAGTATCTGAAAATAGTTTACGTATACATTTCGTAGAAGCATAGTAGTCAGATTGACCTTCATTAGATGCCCAGCCTGTAAAGGCTTTTTTAGGAGCTCCTCCAAGGTGATGACCCAGTTCATGGCAAAG
>CALJPJ010000114.1 GCA_937980625.1 uncultured Bdellovibrionales bacterium | reverse complement strand
TTACTTGTTCATTGGCGCAATTGTTTTCAGTAAAATGTATATCAGCAGCTTTGATTATTGCTAACGGCTTACAATCATTTGCCTCACCCATTAGTAGTGTGGCGGCAGCAGCAAGGGCTTCTGGTTTGTTAATTTGTGTAAATTGTAATGGTTGACCATGTATATCTTGGCAGCCAATTTTACTTTCCAAACCTTTAAAGCCAAAATAAGAAAGACATGTTCCAGAGACTCCTCTTTTCAATGGAGTAGTTTTTGAGTCAGTAATTAAAATTCCGAACTGGTTAAGTTTAAATTTCTCTTTAATTTGAAAATAAATTTTTTCAGCACTGGCAAATGGATCTTTAGGAAAGAGCAAATAATAATTAGGGTCAATATTAGATTCATCTATGCCGGCAGAGGGTATAAGTAACCCATGCTTTACTGTTAAGTGGATGTCATATTTAGTTTTACCAATATAAACATCAGATTCATTTATAATAAGTAAATCTTTTTCAATGGAATTTTTTCTTACGAGTTGCCCTTCAGATAGACTAATTATTTTTGAAGTTATAACTAATATGCGTCCTTCTAAGTTTTGCTCTTTGAGTTCATTAGATAGAAAATCTATTAGAGGTTGTTCTTTTTGATATACTTTAGTTTTAATAGCTTTGAGTTCTAACATAGTTATAAGCCTTTATTGCTTGGTTATGAATATTGGTATTGTGGACTCTTAATATATCTACATTTTTATTCATTAAGGCCAAGCTAACACCTAGGCTTAAAGAGTCGCGCTCGGAAAAACCTAGATCAGTAATTGTATTTAAAAAAGATTTCCTAGAGTGACCGACTAAAACTTTAATGGGGTAGTCTTTAAAAGTATCAATATTACGCAATATATGAATAGATTGTAATGCTGTTTTCCCAAAGCCAATGCCTGGATCAAAAATAACTCTATTTAAGTTTATACCATTTTTTTCAAAAGTATCTAGTTTATTTTCTAGCCAGTTTTTTAAAAATGGAATAATTGGTTCGTTTATAAAATTACTTTTTTTAGCAGGGATATCTAAGCTGTGCATGAGTATATAGTTTACTTCAGTTTGCTTTAAGAGATCTAATTTTTTTTGACTGATTTTCCCGCTGACATCATTAATTATGTCAGCACCTAACTCAATAGATTGGACCATGCTTTCAATATGATAGGTGTCGACACTAAGTTTGGGTTTCAAAATTTTCGATTTAAAAACTTGTTGATAGCTTTGTAAGTATGGGGCTAAGCGTGACCATTCTTGATCACTTGTTAATGGTGATGCTCCAGGCCTTGTGGACTCGGCTCCAATATCTATAAAGGAAACACCCTCACTGAGATCTTTGGAAATACTAAGATTGAATTTGTCGAGGTCATTAACTTTGTTCGGCTCTGAAAAGGAGTCTGGTGTTATATTATATATTTTCATAAGTGCCATATGTTTATCTTGTTGGCCTCTATAAATTGAATTAAATTTAGAATATAAATCTTTGAGTGGGGCTAGTATAAAGCTACGTTGGCAAATACTTTTGTGGGGCACTGTTAATTCGTCTGTTTCTATAATTAAATTGTCCCAAAACAGTATATCAATATCTATGAGCCTAGGGCCCCATCTATTAGTTTTTTTTCGGCCAATTTTTTTTTCAAGATCTTTAATTTCATGTAAAAATTGCTGAGGATCTGTTTGAGTTTCGATTTCAATAACTAAATTTAAAAAAGGATAGCCTGGGTTAGAGTCATCACAAACATGGGCTTGGGTTTCATATATAGGTGAAACTTTTTTTACTTGTGAGAGGCTGTTAATAGATTTAATAGCCTCTTTAATATTTAGGATTCTGTCACCCATATTACTTCCAATTGAAAGTACTTTTTTGTTAAGTTGCACAAACATATTTGACTCCACCTAAAAGGTGACTGACTGGCGGATGGACCTTGTGGCAGGTCACAACAAAGCCATCCTCAGGGTGCAGTTTTTTTAATGAGTTTAGTACTTCAAAAGTTAAGCTTTCAATAAGTTGAAAGTGTTTTGTTTCTGTGAGTTCATTAACGAGGTTGCAAACTTTTGCGTAACATAATGTTTCTTCAAGTTGGTCTGAAAACTCTCCACCAGGATTGATTTTAAAATTAACTTGTATAGAAAAGCGAACCTCCTGTTTATGGGTTCTTTCCTCAATGCTACACCCTAAGTGAACATAGCATGAGTAGTTTTCAATGAACATTTGTGAACTGTGCTTAGGCGGCTGCATTTTCTAACTCGTACATACTAGATAAAAAATCCCATAAAGATTGGGCTGATTTTTTAGCCGCAACTAATGCCTCTTTTTGTTCTTTAGGGCTCAATTGATCAAGGAGTTCTTCGCAGGCTTTTCGGTGATAAATATCTGCTTTTTTGTGAACCTCAAAAAACTCAAGACTTGATTTGTCAGTAATGTTGTAATTTTTTTTGAGGCCTTCAATTTTAGTTTCTGCAATTTCAGGCACCTGGTACTCGTAGGAGTATAAAGAGGCAAGGCCTTCATGATAAGAGCTTTTACCAAAACCCATAAATGTATTAATAATGTTATTTACTGCTCCCTCAGCAGAAGAGTTTTTTACTTCTTGTGGAGATTGATTAAATTTTTTGGCAAAATTTAACCATAAAGTAGGGTGAGGAGTATTTTTCGTACCTTCTTCATCATTTAAGTTTTCAACTAAAATTTTTCGTTTTTCAATGTCATCACAATTGGAGTGGGTGGCACTAATATATTGTGAAAACTTAGCCACATGGTGGTAATACTGCTCGGCGTACTTTTTTAAAGTAATTAATTTTAATGTTCCATTCATCCAGGCTTGGTAAAATGGGTGGTTGAGTAGGTTTAAATCTTTTATTTCGCTTTTAAGTTGTGTACTGAAATCCATAAAGTTATCTCCTTGGTTAGTTTATATAATTTATCTTTTTGATTGATTAGTAAAACTTATTAATATAAACGTATTGTTTAATGATATTAAACAATATAGATTTAAATAAACTGAAAGTGTTTCATGCCGTGGTCAAATATGGCTCCTTTCGTTCTGCCGGTGAAGAGCTAGGCCTAACAAGGTCTGCCATTAGTCAGTCCATATCTATTTTAGAGTCACAAGTGGGGGTGAAGCTATTTCAAAGAAAGGGTCGCAGACTTTACCCCACTGAAAAAGCCAAACAATTGGCTAAAGATATTGAAGTTTCTCAACAAATTATTGCCAATAGTCTAAGTAAAATCAGTAATGAAATTGAAGAGGGAGAGGGGGTTGTAAAACTAGGTTGTTATTATGAGTTTGCAAAAAATATTTTGTCACACAAAATTAAAGACTTTTCTAAAGGTAACCCTAACTCGCAATTTAAATTCTTGTTTGCCTCACCCACTAGGTTACAAAATTATTTAGAAAACAATAGAGTAGACCTTACATTTTCTATTTACCCCCATGAAGGCTCTTCAGATATTATTTCTAAAAAAATTTATCAACAAGAATTGGTATTAGTGGCTGCTCAAAAAATGAAAGCAAAAGTTATGAATTTTTCAGGCTTAGAGTCAGTTCCAATAATTGATTATTATATGTCTCACAAAATAATGCCAAAATGGATTTACCGACATTATAAAAAAAAACCAAGGAATTTAAACTATCGTTTTTATGCCGCTTCTGCGGAAATGGTGTTAAAACTAATAGAGCTTGAACAAGGGGTTGGAATTTTGCCGAAATATGTATTTGATGAGCATGGAAGTTCAAGCCTCAAAATTATTCGTCCAACCTCAAAAAAAATAATTGATTATATTTGGTTAAATCAGTACAAAAATCAATTTTCAAACTCAGCCCATAAAGAGTTTTTTAAATTTGTAAATGACTCAAGTTTTAATTTAACTCAGACTTAAAAATTTTTAACATCCTCTAATTATTTATAAATCTTGTTTTGAACATAAAAATTATGAAATGAATATAATAGTTGCATAAAAAACAAACAAAACATGCTTTGCTATGCAAAAAAATTAATAAATAAACTAAAAAAAATTGTGTTACGAATAAAGTATTTTTACAGTTGGAATTAATTAGAGTTAAGTCTAGTTTTGTTGATTGTGAGCTCTCTTACAAAAAGCCTTAAAGTTTAAGAAATCTTCTTTGTCACTATAGCTTTAAGCAATTAAATAAACATTTGAATGATTGGCGCTACAGTGCGACATAAAAAATAATACTAGCCATACTTTAAAAATCAATTCATCTATATATATGTATCTGTTTCCTATATGGACTTGAATAAGGAATAATAATTTATGGCAGCTAAAAAAACTCTTGTGATTGTTGAGTCTCCAACTAAAGCACGAACTATTCGTAAATTTCTAGGCAAAGATTTTATTGTCGAGTCGTGTATGGGCCATATTCGTGATCTGCCAAAGTCGGCAAAAGACATCCCTGAAAAATTTAAAAAGAAACCTTGGAAGAGTTTAGGGGTGGATATTGAGAACAACTTTGACCCTATGTACTGTATCCCAAAAAATAAAACAAAAGTGGTTAAACTTTTGAAAAGTAAACTAAAAGAAGCAGATGAACTCATTCTCGCAACCGATGAAGATAGAGAAGGGGAGAGTATTAGCTGGCATTTGTTAGAAGTTTTAAAACCAAAGATACCAACAAAGCGAATGGTATTTCATGAGATAACTAAAAAAGCAATTCAAGAGGCTTTATCTAACTTTAGAGAGGTGGATACAAACCTTGTTAAGGCTCAAGAAGCCAGGCGTGTTCTTGATCGACTAGTAGGTTATACATTATCGCCGGTGATATGGAAGAAGGTGGCCTACGGTTTATCGGCTGGCCGTGTTCAATCCGTGGCCGTTCGTTTAATTTCTGAAAAAGAGCATGAAAGAATTAGATTTGTTAAGTCTAATTATTGGAGTTTGTTAGCGAAGTGTGAAAAAGACGGTATTGAATTTGATGCTAAATTACAGAGTTATAAGGGCAAAAAAATCGCTATTGGTAAAGACTTTGATGCAGATACTGGTGAACTAAAAGAGGGCAAAGATTTACTCCATTTACAACAAGAGTCAGTCAATGACATAGTAAAAAGTATAGAAAATAAAGTATTTGAAGTGACGCAAGTGGATGAAAAGCCTTTATCTAGAAAACCAGCGGCGCCATTTATAACTTCAACACTTCAGCAAGACGCAAACAGAAAACTGGGTTGGAGCTCTCGGGAAACAATGCAAGTGGCACAAAAACTTTATGAGCGCGGCTTTATAACTTATATGAGAACAGACTCAAGTTTTTTATCTAATCAAGCGATAAAAGCAGCAAGGTCAAGTATTAAAGAAATCTACGGAAATAAGTATTTACCAGATGAACCTAGATCTTATGTAAAGAAAAAGGTAAAAGGGGCACAAGAGGCCCATGAAGCTATTCGTCCTGCTGGTGAAGAGTTTAAAACTCCTGAAGAGACTAAGTTGTCTTCGGCCCAGCTAAAGTTATATGATTTAATTTGGAAACGAACAATGGCCTCCCAAATGAAAAACTCAGAACATAAACAAATGAGTGTTAAAATAAATGTTGGTGATGCTAATTTTATGGCTAATGGAACAACTATTGAGTTTCCAGGTTTTTTAAAAGCTTATGTGCAAGGTTCTGATAACCCTGAACAGGCTCTTGATAACCGAGAAGTTCGTTTACCAAAACTACAAGCTAATGATAAAATCAAAACAAATTTATTAAAACCAAATGAGCATGAAACTAAACCTCCAGCTCGTTATACAGAGGCCAGTCTAGTACAAAAAATGGAAAAAGAAGGAATTGGTCGTCCGTCAACTTATGCAGCTATTATTAGTACGGTTCAAAATAGAGGTTATGTTAAAAAAGTAGGCAATGCTTTGGTGCCTACTTTTACAGCCTTAGTTGTTAGTAAATTATTGGTCAATTATTTTCCTGATTATGTGGATACTAGTTTTACATCAGGAATGGAGAACTCTTTAGATAGCATTGCTCAAGGAGATGAAGATTGGGCGAAGTATTTAGATCAAATTTACTTTGGTGATAGAGGCTTAAAAACACAGGTCGAAGAGCAAGAAGATAAAATTGATAGTGATACTTCACGCTCAATTGTTTTGCAGGGACTTGAAGGCTTAGACTTTAGAGTTGGTCGTTATGGCGCATACGTATGTAAGGTGGATAAGGCAACGGGCGAAGAGATTTGTGCTTCTGTTCCTGAGAGCCATTTTCCAGCTGATATGACTGCTGAATTGGCTGAAAAATTTATTGATCAAAAAATTAATGGAGCAGATGCTTTAGGTGTAGATCCTGAAACAGATTTATCAGTGTATGCTTTAACTGGCCGTTATGGACCTTATGTTCAATTAGGTGAGAGTGATGGTGGAGCTGAGCAAAAACCTAAGCGAGTTTCAATTCCTGCAAATATTGATATGGAGGAGATCACTTTTGAGCAAGCCTTGCAGTTACTTAGTCTTCCGCTGACTTTAGGTGACCACCCTG
>CALJPJ010000113.1 GCA_937980625.1 uncultured Bdellovibrionales bacterium | reverse complement strand
TAAAATAGAAAGGAGTATTTCTATTGGCAACAGCTTCATGCGAGACAGCGAAGAAGAAGACTGGGAATAAGAACTACTCATTAAAAAGAGGTGAGTAGTTATTAGCAAGTTATTTCAAACAATATATATTATTCCAAGCTTAATTTTAATTGTAAGTGTTTTCACTGATATCTACCGAAGAAAAGTTTATAACCCTCTTATAATATCATTTTTTATTTTGTCTATTGTTAACCACTTTGTTTTTCTACAAGGTTTTACCAGTTTTAAATATGGTTTGTTAACAGCGCTTCTGTCATTTTTATTTATGATTCCCATGTTTATGGCTAAAATGTTAGGTGGCGGAGACTTAAAAGTATTAGTTGTATTTGGCCTTAATGTGACAGTGGCTGCTTTAATTAATACTTTTATTTACTCTTTATTTTGGGGGTTGTTACTTGGTGTTGTTATGGTTTTATTAAAAAAACAATCAAAAAACTTTTTATCAAACACTTTAAGTATATTGTCTTTTAAAAAGCCAGAACTTAATAATATGCACACCATACCATATACTGTGGCTTTGTTGTTGGGCTGGTTAACTAATGTAACATTAGTGGGGTTCAGTTTTATATAAAATGAAAAAGGTTGTTAAAAATAATAAAGGCCAAACAGTGGTCGAAGCAGTTCTCTTAATTGCCGTATTTGTTTTGGTTGCAACTACTGTATCAAGACAGTTTAGAGATAATCAGCTACTGGCAAGGGTAATATCTGGCCCTTGGGATAGTTTGAGCGGAATGATTCAAAATGGAGTGTGGTCTCCACCCTCAGAAAGTGATGTCAGCCACCCAGGGCATTTAGAGCGTAGGTTAAGTACAGACGAATGAAAAATAGAATTTTATCAAACTCAGATGGTATTCTCTCTGTTGATTACATCTTTGCCCTAGTTTTAGCTATGGGGTTTATGATTATTTTATTTTCACTAAGTATGACTTTAACAATGGTAGATATTGTTCAGTATATGACCTTTTCATCAGCACGAGTGTATGCTGTGGCTTACACAAGTGAGCAAGAGTCCATAGAGTTAGCTAAAAATAAATTTATTGACCTTTATACTCATCCGGCAGTGAGTCCAATGTTTGAGAAGTCAAAATGGTTTGTAGTTGGCGAGCCAAAAATAGGTGACCGATCCGATAGGTATCCACCTAACTCGGGGTCAGAGAACAAACATACATTTTATGGTGTGTCAGTTGGCTTTAATGCTAAAATGCTAGATATTAAAATTCCTTTTTATGGTTCAACAAATACAAGAGACGATGGTCAAGGTTTTGTATCTGAAGTGCATAGCTTTTTAGGACGTGAGCCTAGTCTAGGGGACTGTATTAATTTTACTTCTAAGCGGCTTCAGTGGCTTTATGAGGCTTATAATCACCCTCGTTTGCGGAATAGTCTTAATGAATACAAGTTAATTGCCGATAATGGGTGTTGAGGTATGTTAATATTTTTTAAAATTATCGCTTTTCCAATTTTCTATATTTTAAGTAAATGTCTTAAGTGTTTTTTGATATTAAAACCTAAAAAAAATATTATTAATAATGAAGAAGGAATGGCTGTTTTGGAAACGGTTCCACTTTTAGTAGTATTTGTCATATTAATGACTTATGCCATGGGGTACTGGGGGGCTGTGCATTCTGCAATATTAAGCTCTATTTCAGCGCGAACCTATGCTTTTGAAACTTTTAGAAATAGAAGTAATTTAATTAAGTTCAGGCAAGATAAAAATAGTTTAGACTTTTATGATGTTCAGGAGAAGCGAAGCTTTAGGTTTCATGGCGTGGTAGATCCTTCAGCGAGTGAGAGTTTACAATTTGTTGCCACAAGGCAACCAATTTCATTTTCAGATTATCAAATTAATGAAGAGACAAAAGAAACTTCAAAAGACGATAAAACCTTACATGCAGCAATCACCCAACCTAATGGAGGCAGAAGCATTAGTAGTTTGGCTTACGGAAACGGTGTTAACCCAATTTGGGTACAAATTGGTTATGGATACTGTTTGGATTTGGAGTGTACAGAAAAATGATGGAAATTTGTATTAAAATGAAATCGAAATTAGAGCATTTTCAAAAAAAAGGCGTTAATTATGAATCAAAATGAAACACGTACACTATGGATTTCTGTGGCTTCAGCCATTTTTGCTGTATTCTTATTATATAGTTACACTCAAGAAAAAAGTGCAGAGTTAACTAAGAAGTTTGGGGCAAAAAAGAGGGTGGTAGTGGCTAAAACTGAGATTCAGGAAATGCAGACAATCGATGAGACGATGTTGCAGGTGCAAGAGCGTCCAGTTGATTTTTCTGAACCAGGATCATTAACAGACCCTGAGATAGCTGTAGGTCAAGTGGCTTTAGCGCCTATTAATATTGGCGAACAAGTTTTGGAAAGTAAAATCAGACAACCTGGCCCAGGTATTAACCCATCATCACAGGTCGCACCGACAAAGCGTGGGATGGCACTACCTATTGATTCAACCAGAGGCGTAGCAAAACTTTTAAAGCCGGGAGATAGAATAGATATTTTAGTTGCAGTGACGGTTGGTTCTGGCCCTAATAAGACTAAAAAAGTAAAAACTATTTTACAAAATATTACAGTCTTAGCAACTGGTATGAAGATTATTAACGAGTTACCAAGGTTGTTTGAGAAAGATGGCAAGGGCTATATAGTAAATAACTTAAGAGAAGATACAGATTATAATACAATCTTAGTAGAAGTTAGCCCACAAGAGGCTGAGCAGTTGGTTTACATATTAGATGTATCGCCGGGTTCGATTTACTATACCTTAAGACACCCAAGTGATCAGGAGATTAGACGAAAAAATGGTCCGACTTCAATCACTAATATAATTAAAAAAAGAAAACCTAAAATTGTAAAGCCAAAATTTATTACACCAAGAATACCAGCGGCAGCAGTAGTTAAGCCAAAACCTAAGGTTATCAAGAAACGAAAGAGAAGAAGTGGGCCTTTTGAAGATATTGATTAAGGAATTTATATATATGGTAAACAAAAAGAATATTATTTTAGCTTTAATATCATTTGTATTTATATTTGGTACAGGTGATTTATTTGCTAAAAGGCGTAAACATCCAATCAAGCATATCTCTTTGTTCGTTGGCTTGTACCAAGATGTTAATATTCCAAAAGCTGCAGTGAAGTTTGGGCGCAGTGGTACGTACAAAAAGTGTGCAAAGTTACAGTTTAACCCAAAAGAAAAAATATTGAGAATAAATCCAACTCGAGTAAATGATTGTTCATTATTCATTAGTGATAAAAAAACAGGTAATATAATTTATGAATTTAGATTAGACGTTAAAAAAACAAATGTAGCTAAAACAGCAAAAGAAATTCAAGGTTTATTACGAGATATTGAGGGAATAAAGGTTAAAATTTTAAATGGACGAGTAGTAGTCGATGGTGAAGTCATTTTACCTAGTGATATATCAAGAATTTTTTCCGTTGTTAATCAATATGGCAGCGAGGCCTCATCTTTAGTTAGGTTAAGCCCAATGGCGCAAGTGAAAATTGCAAGGTATATGGAAAGAGCGATTAATAATCCAGAAATTAGCGTAAAAGCAGTTAATGGAATATTTTTATTAGAGGGTTTTGCAAATAGTAAAGATGAGAAAGATCGTGCTTTTATATTAGCCCAAGCTTATTTACCAGATCAAGTGACTAGAGAGTCAGACTCTGTAAAGTTAACTAAAAAATCAATTAAAGACAAAATAATAAATTTAATAAATGTAAAAGCGGCACCAGCACCAGCACCTAAAAAAATTGTTCAAATCGTGGTACATTTTGTTGAGTTAAATAAAGACTATCAAAAAGGATTTAGGTTTCAATGGACTCCAGGGTTAGACCCAAAGGGCGGTTTAGCATTCTCCACAGGAAGTCGCGGGCCAAGTAGTATAGCGACAACTATTACTGGTGTGATTACCAACTTATTGCCAAAATTAAATTGGGCTAAACAGCATGGACATGCTCGTGAATTGCAAAGTGCGAGTATAATTGTGCAAGATGGGCAAAAAGGGGTTTTAAATGCAACTTCGCAAATTCCATATCAAACTGTAACTAAAGATGGTCCTAAAACTGAATTTGCAGACTCTGGTTTAAGTACTAATGTAACACCAGAAATTTTAGGTGAACGATCTGATAGTATTAAATTACAAACAAGTTTTAATATTAAAAACTTTAGTGGTTATACTGCCCAGGGCCCTTTAATAAGTTCGAAAGTGATTAATACAACATTGATTGTTCGCAGTGGGCAAAGTGCAGCTGTTGGCGGGTTGATTTCAAGCTCAACTTCTACAGGTTATAATAAAACTCCACCAGGCGTGAGTAATCCAATTATTTCATTATTAGCATCAAAGGACTTTCAAAAAAAGCAAAGCCAGTTTGTGGTATTTATTACTCCAATCATAAAAAGCTCAGCAAGTGCTGGCGCTGAACAAATAAAACGAAAATTTAGATTAAAAAATTAACGTAGTTTAAAGGTCAGTTCCTTGTGTTTAGTATTAATAAATATTAATAAAGCCAATCTTTTGTTTAAACTTCATGAAATGGAAATAACATCTAAAACCTCAAACATGCGGTGCTCGGGCTTCGCCCTGCGCTCCGAACTCGTTTTAGATGTTATTTCCATTTCATGAAGTTTAAACAAAAAATTGGGCGTGTGTAATAGGCCCTTAGTCCTGTATAGAAGTAAGCCGATCTTGTCGATAAGTAATTGATAGTCTTATTGGAAAGGAGTGATGGTTGTCTATACATCCAAATTGTAATTTAATTGCAGTTGTTGGTGGTAAGGGTGGAGTTGGCAAAAGTGTTTTTGCTGCAAACCTGTCATTAACAATGTTACGTGAAATGCGTCAGCAAACGTTATTAATAGACTTGGATAATAACAGTTGTGGTGATCAAAATGTTATTTTAGGACTTCGACCACAGAAAGGTGTTAATGACCTTTGTAGTTCTAAGCTAGCTATGACTGAAGAAAATATTAAGCAGTTTATAAATAGACATAGTTCGGGTTTATCATTTTTGCCGGCAGTAACAAGCCCAGATCAAGCTTTAGCAGCATCAACAGATATTTTTAAGAAACAACTTTATTCGATTAGTCATTATTATAAATACATAATTGTAGATTTAGGAACTGAAATTTCAGACCT
>CALJPJ010000112.1 GCA_937980625.1 uncultured Bdellovibrionales bacterium | reverse complement strand
TATCAAAAATATATTTAAAATGCTTATTAACCATTTTACTGCTCCAGAAAAAATACTTTTAACCCACAGGGTGGCTTTGCCACTTATACTACCCATGAGCTCGCTGCGATGGCCTTCCATATAATCTTGTATGTTGTTTTTACTTAGGTCTAATTGAATACCAAGGTTTGAAGCTAGGGTTTCAACCTTTTCTGTGGCTTGCATGGCAATAGAGGGGAGCTCCTTAGAAAACTCAACGGAGTCAGAAACCAAACCTGGAATTACTAAGGCCATTAAAGTGGAAGCAACAATGAGTACTAATGCAAAGACTGTTATTACCGCCTTGTTTCTGCCAAAACCCTTACTTTCCATTTTTTTAATTACAGGGAACATTAGGTAGGCCAAGCAAAATGAAAAACAAAGTGGTAGTAGGGCATCGCCAAGTCCGTAAATACCAATAACCAATATGACTAGTAGGCTAAAAACTATAATTATTCCTCTGAAGTTCCAGGTCTTATCTCCGGACGCATTGAATTTCAAGAGCGTATCCCCACCATTTTATAAATGATTACTCTTAATTGATCATGTGATCCTTGTTTACTGAAAAAATTTGTATGTATTTCATATTTGATTTTTTTAAAAATAACTTTGTAATATGAATCTGTAACTGGTCCATTTCTTCGAGATTTATATAAGCAGGATGCAAACACAGTTTTATTGTCTTTATAAACCTCTCTTTTTAGGGTTGCACTAATTTTAGACGCTATATTAGTGACCTCTTCATTAGTTAAGTTAACACCTATAAGTTTGTAATAATCTTTGTCTGTATATTCAGATAAAACTGTATTCAAATATATATTTAAATGGAGGTAACTAGTTAGGTCATCATCGCAGTCTTTAAAACCATAAGCACTAGTAACACTAGTGAACAAAAGGCAAAGTAATAAGGCTAAACCTGGTAAAGTGATTTTTTTCATAGGTAAACTTCTCTCTGTGACTTTGTTTACAAAAATGGTCTCAGGGATTTACTCGCTAGTCAATTAATCTGTGCATATCAAGAGAGTATTAATGAAGCTAGTCCTAAGGGACGGAAAAGAATGTAAAAAAATCCAAGTTTTATTTACGGGCGCAATATATACTACAAAGATGGCCACGTTAATGCAAAAATTACTATGCTTGAAGGATTTAGACAACAAGCATAGTAATTAACCTTTTAGTAAAACCTATGGCTTATTTTTGTTTCTTACATAGCCAACAACACAAAATGTCTTGTCTAGAGTTGGCCAAGCTACTTGCATATACTTATGAGTATCAATTAAGTTTGGCTTATGAAGAACTTTACGACAACCTAGCCACCCTGAGCAAAAGTGTATCTTACCGGCCTCTTCTACCATCATTTGAACCTCTTCGCAGTTATAGTCCCTAGGATCTATAGCATCATCCCAAACACTGGCAAATGCAGTCACACCAAACGTTAGCACTAGTATAGTGAATATCTTTTTCATAAATTTTCCTTTTTGAAAAGTTCTTTAAAAGAATTATTGATTTTTTTTGTATATTCAATAGTTTCAAAAGCAATCAAACAGTAATATAACAAAACATTAGAAAACACATAAAAATCTAACATAAAGCCAACTAATAAATAAAAAAATAAATATATATGAGCGAAACGATCATTTAGTCGATTGAGATTGAACAATAAAATTTCTTTGTTAGAACCACGTTATTAAAATAAGAAAATGCAACCATGAATAACTAAAGAATTTGCCTTATTCTATTTAATCCTTCGGCATATTTAGAAAAATACACTCTTTTTAAAGAAATATTTGATAGTAAATTCTTAAGAAACTGTGGGTAATCATTGTCATAATATTTAATTTCCATTAAGACTTGGTTTTTGTTTTTATACTTTAAAATGTATTTTTTTAATTTGGCATCAGTTGCAGGAGAGGTCGTCATATTGTGATCAAAGGTTATGCGGAGTTTTTCTGACTGGTGGATCGTTTCAAAAGCCTCTCTTTCATAATTTATAAAACAGCTGGGTTTAAGTTTATATTTAGCTCGTTCAACTAAAAGATCCATCCGGTCTAAGTCTAACCAGTTTTCAAGGTTTGGAATTTCATTAAGCTCACTTCTAACTTTTACAATCCGTTCTTTTACTTTTGTTTTTGTCTCTAGCCAGTATTTGTCTTGATCAAAAAAATTATTGTTATAAGTTCTTAATCGAACTTTTACGTGCCGGTGTTCTCCGTTAATTTTTTGATAAAAGTAATCTAAGTTTGGTGTGTCGTAGTATAAGCTATTAACATTGTACTTAGTAAATTTATTATTAGAGCCATTAAATATTGGGCTGATTATACCTTTAATAATAGCATATTTGCTATACTCTAATAAATACTTATGCTCATATCTTGCAGCTGACATTATGAGTCCTTTTTTCTGGTCCAATGGTATTAAGTGGTATAGCTCTGTTACCACCACCTTCACGTATTTTTCTAAACGGAGTTATACCTTTATTTTTGAGATCATTTAATTGTTTATCACTAAAATTTCTTTTTATATCAGTAAAATAAATTTTCATATGAGCTATGGGTTGCCCTGTTTTTCTTTCGACTTCAATTAAATGGTCCATTAAGCCAAGGCTTGCAGGGTAAAAGGCAATTATATTTTTATTTTCAATTTGATAAGCAGATCCTCTATTTCCGATCTGTACAGCTTTTTGTGGTTGATAGTTCCATACGACTTGGGCTTTCTTGGTGTCATTATTTAAACCATAAATTAAAACCCTTGAGCCAATTTGGGATGGGGCCGGTGGAGAAGAGTGATTGTCCATCATCATTAAACGGCCATCATCTAAAATATGAGCATGATGTTGATGGTAAAAGGAATGGCGCAAGTCTAGGGTTTGATAAGTGTCTTTAGGTGAATTGCCTAAGGTCCATAATACATCATGACTTTTTTCGTCAATTAAGACCACTTTTGACATATTACGTAGACTAACAAGAATTCCTCTACCTTTATAATGTTCAATTGTATTAGCATGGGTCCAATCCACTTGCGCTCTTTCTTTTCCCCACAAGGTAAAATGCCTGCCATTGTGTAATAAACTATTTTTTGCATGCTCGGGAGACCTTGCCCATGGTATACCATCTAACGGGTTAAAATAGTTCATGGGGTCCCAAACTAATCTATTACTGTTTTTTTGTAGGTCAACAAGCTCAACTGTTGTTGATAAAAAACTGGCTGGTTTAAATATT
>CALJPJ010000111.1 GCA_937980625.1 uncultured Bdellovibrionales bacterium | reverse complement strand
CAAGTACTTTAGGGCAATCATTACAAGACTTATTTGGCAAGCCAGTATCAGGGTCTATTGGAGGGAGAGCTGGTTTAACACTGCCTTCATTTGGTTTAGCTGGGTTTGCTCATGGTGATTTAAGTTTAAAAGTTAACAATCCAGTGATTCCTGATTTAGATGTGAACTCAATACTTGATGTTGGTGTAGCAATAGGTTTTGCCAAAAAAGCAAACAAGTTTATGAACTTTGGCATTGTTGTAAAGCAGGTTTCTAGATATGGAGATAGAAAAAATTTTACAGCTGCGACTGTAAGCTCGTTAGACCCCAAAACTATTACAGATGCTCTTGATAAAAGAGGTGTTGGGTATGGGGTAGATGCGGGTATTGACTTTATATATAGAGGTAAAAATTTTATACCTAAACTGTCAGTAGTTGCAAAAAATATTGGTGATATAAGTTTTAGCAAAAATAATAATTCATTTGGTCCGCCACCATCACAAAAATCTGAGGTCGTTTATTCTGGGTCACTAATTTATGACGTAAGTTTTGCATCACTAGCTATTGCGGCTGATTACCGATACGCACTAAATAGTGAAGTGAGTTTTGCTAGAAAATTACACTTAGGAATGGAGTTAAGTTTACCAATTATTGATTTAAGAGCAGGTTTAAATCAGGGCTATGCCACCTATGGGGCAGGAATCAATCTTGGAATTTTTAGACTAGATGCTACAAGTTATGGCTTAGAAATTGGTGAAAGAGTTGGTCAGCAAGAAGACAGGCGATATATGGTGCAATTAAGTTTTGACTTTGGTTTTGATTTTAGTTCAAACAAAGGCTCAGGTTTAAGTTTTCAAGGAGCTGGCCGGGGCGGTAAAATGACGCTGGGGTCTGGTGGTGGTCGCAGAGCTTATAAAAGAAAGTACTACAAAAATTATAAAAAGCAAAGAAGGTAAATTATCACTAAATGGCATGAGTATTAGATTAAAGAAGATGATAACATTCTTTTTTTTTATAAATATTCAAGTAGTATTTAATTCTTATTAAATAGGTTTTTTGGCGCAAATTAAGAGCAATATATTTTTGTAAAAGAAATTAAATTATAGTTTAATTTATGAAAGAATCTTGTTATGTTAAGAGAGTATTAATTACTCAGCATATCTTTACAGAGCAATAGTAAAAATATCTAGAAAATTATTTTTTAAACAATTTTAACCTTATATAATTAGGCCTATGATTAATTTTGTAACACCCACTTCCTTTGAAGAAAAAACGAAGATACTAACAAGTATTGACCCGAAATCATCAACTTATTTAGTTTCTGATTTAACAACAAAGTCTTTTGTTCAAAATTATTTTTTTTCTAACCATAATATCAAAGTATTAGAAGAAGACAGTGTTTTGCGGGCAAATGAGTTTTGGTTAAAGTGTATTAATCAAAACTTTTTTGATTGCCAAGTTATTAGTACATTTTTAACTAAAACTTTATTGTTGCAGTGGATAAATGAGAATGAAATAAATCTGAATACCTCTGGTGTTGAGAGCTTCCTTGGTTACTTCCAGCAGCTATTGCCTTTGATTGCAAAAAATGAATCTAAAGAGGTAATTAATGAGTGGTTCAAATTAAATTCAGAAAGCTATTTATCTTGGGGGCGATGGTATGAATTGTCTATTTTGGCTTGGGACAAATTTTTAGAAAATAAAATTATTCCCCAAAATTGCTTGTCAGCTTTTTTAATTACTCACTTAGATAAGTGTCAATTTGAATGGAACAGAAATTTATATGTTGATTTAGGTACCGAGTTAAATTTAACAGAAGTCGAAATATTAGTTCACTTGAAAGATACTTTAGATATAAATGTTATTCTTCCTGATGATTTTAGCTTTGATAAATATAATAAATGTTTTAGTAGCTACAAGATTTTAATGGAGAAGTTAAACTTTATTAAAGATACAAAAGTTCAAAGTAAGGTTAATAAAATTGAACAATCTACCTTTAAAAGGTTCTCTACTGTTGTGTCCGAAGTAAAAGACCTAACAGCACAGGTTAGAAGGTGGGCAGAGCAAGAAAAAGAGTTTTCAGAAATTTCAATTGTTATGCCTAACATGGAGCAATATTATCCAGTTATTAAGCCATACTTTGATAAAGAAGGTATACTAATAAATAAAAATGAAATTATTATTGCTTCAACTATCCCTAGTGTATTTAGGTGGATTTCAAGTTTGAGAGTTGGTGCTGGCAAACTAACTAACAATGATTTGGAAGTTATTGAGTATTGCAATACAGAGCCAAGTTTTGATTTTGATAAGTTCAAAAAAATATATTCATTGTTTTTTGATGAAAAAGATTTGGAACGAAACACAAAATTTTTAATAAAGTATAAAATTAATTTAAAAGTGGGTGAGTCAGTCCTTAGAGATGATTTTTTAAAATGGTCCTTAGCGTTTTGGAAAAGTTCAGATGAGCATGACGTATTATCTCAGGTATTTAGCCAAGTATTAAATGAGTGTCCTAAAAATACAAAAATGAAAGTGCCACTATGGCTGTCTTATTTAGAGCAAATCTGTTCTAAAAAAGAAGTTTTAATTGAAAAAAATAATGATGGGGTTAACTGCTTAAATTTGGCCAGTTCAATGTGGTTAGAGAGTAAATACATTTATATTTTAGGGCTAAATGATAAGCAATTTAATTCAGTCTCAGTTGATAGTATAAACCCTGCTGAAATTAGTAAAATTTATCAACAAACAGGTTACTTGGTAGATTACTTCAATTTATCCACAGAAAACTATATTTTAAATTCTTATAGTCAAAAAAATATTAAGGAAATTATTTATAGTTATCCGGAGACAGGATTGGCTGGCGAAGTTGGTGCACCATTACTTTTTTGGTTAGAAGAGAAATACAAAGTCTCTCGTGAAACTGAGGCTAAAGATAAACCTCAAAAAACATATTGGGATTATGTGCAAGAAAGTAAAGTCGCTAATAACCAATTAGATAGGGTAAAGTTAGATTTATCTAAATTAGATTATGAAAATATTAAAGATCAAAATTATATGGAGCATTTAAAATTTTCTCCAACACAGTTAGAAAGATACGATGGTTGTCCATTTATATTTATGGCAGAAAGGTTGTTTAGGTTAAACGATTTACCAGAAGTAGACTTTGATGATAGCCCAATGGATAAAGGGCGATTAGGCCATGCTATTGTTGAAAACTTATGTGAAGAGCCTCTTAATTTAAATATGAGTGATGAGAGTATTGATCACTTAGTCGAGAAGTGCAAAAAAGATTTAAATATACAGTATTATAGCGATGACTTTTGGGCTTTGAATAAAAATAAATATAAAAAAATTGCAGAACAGTTTTTAAATTTCGAAAAAGAATTTAGGTTAGATTTTACAAACTTTAAAACTATTTTTAAAGAAAAAAAAATATCTTTATTTTGGGACACTAAAACCAAATCGCTAAGCAGTACAACTGGCTACCCTATGTCGGCCGTTATTGATAGAATTGATGAAAGTGGAACTGGTGAGTACGTTTTGATTGATTACAAATCTTCAGCCGGGCAGGCTAAAAATTACGAGTCCTGGCTTAAAAATAATATGCTACAAATGCCACTTTATTACTTAATTTATGATTATTGGCTCAAGGAAAATAATTTTGATAAAAAATTTGCTGGAGCTTTTTATTATGTGTTATCCAAAATGGACAGAAATAAAGGTTTAAAAATTTCTGAACACGATCAATCTTTGTATTTGATTAAAAACAAGAGGGGGGTGGCAGATAATGAAGCTTTTGAGCACCTTATTAGTGAAGTAAAAGAAATTATTAATACAATTATTTTGCAAATAGAAGATGGATACTTCCATACTGACCCTAAAGATATAAAAAGTTGCAGTTCTTGTGGCTGGAGAAATATATGCAGAGCCCCTCACTTAATTTAAGTAATGAAATTGTTCGTGCCGGAGCTGGTGCCGGAAAAACGACATTGCTCACTAAAAGAATTTTTGATTTTTTAACTTCATTTTATGAACAAAATGGACAGTGGCCACGCATTGTAGCCACAACTTTTACTAAAAAAGCAACTCAAGAGTTAAAAGAAAGACTGTTGCTTAAGGCCTTGGAGTCTGAAAACTTTGAGTTAATTGATTATATAAATAATTCAAGTGGATTATTTATATCAACTATTCATGGTGTGTTAAACAGATTTTTGCAGAGTTATGGTTATTTGGCTGGAATTGAGCCGGGTTTTGATGTTTTATCTGAAGGGCAATCTAATATTTATATGAAGAAAGTTTTACGAGATATTATTCTTGATAAAAACTTTGATCTTAAGCCAATTACAGAGTCTTTCACTTTTAATCAGATAATTAAAATTATTTCTTCATTTAATAAAAGCTATAATATAGAACAGTCTGATGGTTTTATTAATTTAAATAATTTTGAAAATAACTTTAATATTAAGAAAAATAACTTAACTAATAACATTAAACAGATTTCAAATAGAATATTAAATGAAATTGATAATGAAAAGTGGGTTACTTTTGCCAAGTCATTTATTAAATTATCTGATTTAGATTGTAATAATGGTTTGGAATATTCTGAGGCATTAAAAAATATTGGTTCTAAGCCTAGGAAAGGAAAAGGTATTCCTGAAGATATTAATGCTGACCTTGCCGATTGCTTAAAGTTTATTAAAGGTGAGTTTGCCAAGGCTGCATATCAGCAGTACTTTTGGAAGCGTACAAGTAATTTAAATAGCTTATTTGAAAAGCTTTATGTTGAGTTTAGTGATAAGTACAATATATTAAAAAGTAACTCATCATTTATTGAGATTAATGATCTTGAAATTTATGCTCACAAGTTGATTAAGGATAAGCCTGAACTAGCTAGTTTATTTTCTAAGCAATGGGACTACTGGTTAATTGATGAGTATCAAGATACAAGCCCTATTCAAGTTGAAATTCTTGATATTTTAGTTGGTGATTCCCCAAGTTTTATAGTGGGAGACCCTCAGCAAAGCATATACCTTTTTAGAGGTGCAAGGTCTGAGGTTTTTGATTTTAAACAGAAAAAAATTAAAAATCAAAATGGTTCGGTTAATTTTTTAAAAAAGAACTATCGATCAGCACCAGAATTATTACTGTTTTTCAATGATTTTTTTAGTAAAATTGGTTCTCAATTTGAATCAATGAACCCTAAAGATGGAGTTATTAACAGTAGCAAGTTAGTTGCTCAAATTGCTTGTTTGCCAGTTTTAGAAGGGGATGCCGTTAACCCAGATCAAAATGAAATTAACTTTATTATTGAAAACATAATTAATTTAGTGAATCAAGGTGTTAGCTTTGATGATATTTGTGTTTTATCTAAAACCAATAAATATTTATCTAAAATTTCTCAAGAGTTAAAAAAATATAATATTCCTATTAATTTATATTCAGCAGCAGGGTTTTCATCGCGTAGGGAGATTATTGATGCGTTAATGTTCTTAAAATTTTTAGTTAATCCATATGATGATACTAACTTAATTGGACTTTTGCGGACTCCGTGGTTTTATATAGCAGATACAGAATTAGTTGGTGTATTAACTAACAGAAAAAAAGGGGTTTGGCCTCTTTTAAAAGAAAAGCTCGAAAGTCATTTAGTTGTTCAAAAATTAGTAACATGTATTAAAAGTAGCTATGAATATGGTGTAACTAAAGTTTTTAAGGACCAGCTGTTAAATTCAGAGTTTTTAGATTACTCCTTAGAATATGATAGCACTGGTCGCCGAGAGTCTAATTTTTGGAAATTGATTCAGAAACTTTCAGAGGCTGAGCGCAAGCCAGGGTTTAATTATATTGAATTTATTAACTCAATTGTTGGCGGTATTGACGCGGATTTATTATCTGATGAGGGGGACGCGGTAGCTGCTTTGGAGCCAAACTGTATTAATTTAATGACTGTTCATGCGTCGAAGGGTTTACAGTTTAAACATGTTTTTATACCTGGAGCACATAAAAAACCTTCGTTGCAAATTTCTTCGTCTCGTAAAGAGCATTTTGTATATAGCCCAGAACTTAAAAAATGGTCACTATATGCCAAATCAGATGAAGACCTACTGTCACCCACTTTGTTT
>CALJPJ010000110.1 GCA_937980625.1 uncultured Bdellovibrionales bacterium | reverse complement strand
GTCTAAGAAGCTTAGCACTGATTTTGTACATTCATTCACTCTATAAGAAAGTGGTGAATATTGTATGTTTGGTTTTCTTTCATTAATATCAGACAAAATACTATCTAAACTGCTTTGAGAAAAAATGGCAACTGAGTACCTTTTATTTCCTTCGAAAAAGTGTCGCCCTTCTCCGCTAAAATTACCATTTAAAGTTCCACTCACTTTAGCTCTGGCCGTAGGGGTTGTCGCCCCTTTCACTGCACCAGCTGCAGCACCAAGGCCTGCACCAATAGCAATAACAGGAAGTCCTACAGGAGGGAAGATTGAACCAAAGCCTGCCAGTGTTGTAAGAAGATAAGTACTATATGCCCCTCCCGCGCCTCCTAACAACGAGCCAATTATACCTGTTTGTGCCGGTGAGTACCCAGTAAAACCACCTGATAAATTTCCATCTATGGTACCAGAAAAAGTGTAATTAACTTCAGAATCTACAACCTTGGTCTTTTGGCCTAAAAATCTATTTAATTCCTCTTTAAGATTAATTAGCTCAATGAGCTGCTGATTAGGCTTGAGTTGATTAACAGCTTTTTTAATATTTTCTCTTTTTTTATCCACAATAATATCAAGTTCAGATGATGGGCCTCGATTCCTATTATTGAAACTTGAACAAGATACAAGTACAAATAATATAGGTAGTAATAATAACTTCACAACTTTCTCCCTGAAAAAAAGTACTGGCTTACAAACTACATTTTATCAGTTTCTTTTGGCTTAAGTCTACTCTTGTAATGTTATAATTAGACAAAAGACGAATCTACTAAAACGTAAAAAATTACCCCACTTACATTAAGACTAAAGGCTGTTTACTTTGGATATATAATGGTCTAAACAGCTCATTTTAATTATATTTTTCACTCCCCACCTCGGCCTGATCAGGTCAAAAAACTGCATTCATAGGTTATTAGTTAATAAGCGTTTTATTTTGAGAATCCAGCTTAACATTTCCAGTGCTTATAACGATTTATGTTATGATTAAGTTAACTTGGAGACATATTAAAAATTGGAATTCATCCGAAAAATTTCTTATCCGATTATTTCTCTATTTTTAATCATATTTTTATTTCAAAATTGTAGTGAATTTCATAGTTCAGGTGTTACTCATCAATTAAATAACTCATTAAGTTTGCCCCCTCTCACTGGCGCAAAAGCCATTTTAGATTGTCGACAACCGAAAGAAATTGAACCCACAGTTTTATCACGTATGACCAAAAAAGAAATACAACATTCTCTGTTTGACCTCATTGGCTTTAACTCAATAGAAGATTTAAAATTACTTCCAGCTGACACTTCAAATGATAAAGGACTACACAATGACAGTTCACAACAAATTTTATTTCCTGATGATGGGCAAAAACTCTTAGATTTTTTTAACAAAGCCATAGAAGATGCTATAACAAGACTAGACAACAAAGTTATTAACTGTGACATTAGCAATATCGATTGCATTCACAGTATAATTGATCAAAAATCATTTCTAGCTCATAGAGGGCAGCCTAACCCAGTCACGATCACTAAAATTAAAGATAACATAAGATCATTTAGCACCCCTGAAGATCAATTAAAATGGGCTTTAGTTTCTATTTTTTTAGCTCCTGAATTTTTATTTCACCTCAGTACAGCTCAAAATATCACTACAAAAAAATTAAATAATTACAAAATAGCCGGCCGCCTGGCTAAGCTGCTATGGAACTCTATTCCTGATCAAGAACTATTAGTCGCGGCTGAAAATGGAGAGCTTTCTAATGAAAGAAATTTAAACTTCCAAATAGAGCGTATGATTGATAGCGAAAAAATTGAACGCTTCACATTTAACTTTGCCGAACAGTGGCTAGGTTTAGATATAGCTAAAATACATTTTTCTGAAACTAATAATATTTCTAACAGCCTTGCTGACTCACTTATAAATGAATCAAGGCTTCTTTTAAATCATATTGTAAAAAATAATTTACCAATTAATGAACTACTAAGTGCTGATTATACATTTTTAAACAAAGAAATAGCAGATTATTATAACTTAAGTTCAGACAATTTAACTACCGAGTTCACTAAAGTTTCAACAAGCAACCATCGGCAAGGGATTTTTTCACAAGCAGCTGTAATTACAGCTATGAGTGAACCCGGAGAGACAAACCCTACTGCTAGAGGCTATTGGTTCTTAAAACGAGCATTTTGCCTTCCACCAGACCCAATACCTAGTCTGCTTATGAGCTCCGTTGATAGTACAAAGATGGATAATACATTACCAATGAAAGAGCGCCTAAGCCATTTATCAAAAAGCAGAGCTTGCAGTAAGTGTCATCTGCAAATGGACCCCGTAGGAATTGCTTTTGAAAATTTTGACTCTTATGGCCGGCACAGACAAAAAAATGGCCCCCATACTGTTGACACCAGTGGCCAGTTAATCACTGGTACAAACTTTACCGACTCTATTGATATGACAGCTGCTCTTCAAAACTCTAGTATTTACAACTTTGAAAGCTGCTTTAGTCATCATTTAATTTCACTTTCTCGCTCTAAAATGGCAAAAAAAATAGATTTATGCTCGACTAATAATTTAATAACAAAAAATGATATGACTTTTAAAGAAATTATTAAAGCTATAGTTAATAGCAACTTATTTTTAAAGTAAAAAGGATTTTAATGAATAAAAAATGGCACATTAATAGACGAACATTTTTGCAAAGCATGGGATATACCTTAGCTTTGCCTACATTAGATATCATGATAAAAAGTAAAAAAGCTTATGCTGCAAACAATATTCCACACTTTATTTTTGATTACTTTCCAAATGGGTTTTACGCTGAAGACGCTAACAACTATGTTCCTGAACATATGATCGAGGAACTCAGTATTTTAGGAGATAACTACAGTTACTTTGCAAAACTTGACAACCCTTTTCGTCATAGCCCATTAGGCCACCCCCACTTAGAAAATTTTTTATCTTTTACTCGCGGACGCCCGTTTACTCATTCAAACTTTAATAACAACCCAATCGCAGATAGCAACGCAGCATTCACTAAAACTTTTGATCAATACTTGCTAGAAGCTCACAGTCAATCTATTAGTGCACCAATCAGAACTCTTTCTATTCTCATGCATGAGCCACCCAATACACAATTACCGTTTAAAGTCTTTTCCTGGCAAAGACCAAATCAGCCCATTCCGTACTATTCAAACCCAAAAGATGTATTTAATAAAATTTTTAAATTTGATCCAAGTAATAAACCAATAAATTCAAACCCCGGCTTATTAAGTATATTAGATACGGTGAAAGATGGAATCACATCTTTAAATAGAAAAGTCAGCTCTGCTGATAAACTGAAACTGGATCAGTACTTCACAAGTATAAGGGAAATTGAAAAAGGAATACAAAACCATGATAATATTACTCGTCAATGCACTTTTGATACTAATTTAAATAAAGATATAGACGCTGTCTCTTCAGCCACTTACAAAGAACGGCTAGATTTAATGCAAGAACTTATGATCATTGCTCATGATTGTGAGCTCACTTTTAGTAGCAATATTATGCGCTCTTTTCCATCAAGTACTTTGCAAAATACTTGGATCACTGGTTTTACAGGCCCTAATACAAACTGGCACGGCCTTTCCCATTACAACACGGCAAAAAAGCCTGACGGCTCTGCTTACCAAGGAAACAGTACTAACTTGGCAGTAAACGCCCAAGATTTCCAATTAATTAACCGCTGGCATACAAAAAACTTTTCCGAATTTGCATTGAAATTAGATGCTCGCAAAGACCCTGCAGGAAAAAGCTTACTGGATAAAGCTTTGTTAGTTCATGGAAGTTGCCAAAGTAAAGGCCCTACACATAGTCCAAATAATTTATTCTACGCTTTGGCGGGCAAAGCCCACGACCGAGTTAAAACAGGGGTAAAAAGCAAAACTAGACAACCTCTCAATAACCTTTGGCTAACAATTATGAAACGCTATGGAGTTCATCTTAACAAGTTTGGCGACAGTCAATCTGAGATTTCGCAAATTTAGCGACATGAATCAATTAAGCTTTTATTAATCTTTACAAGTAACTGTAAAAAGTCTTGTCCACCTTCACATAGCTGATCCATAGCACCACTATGCCCACAGGTTTTACCTAGTAAAGTGGCTGATAACTGTTTTTTATCACCAGAGTATATTTTTAAGTACTCATTCGCTTTCATATCCATTGTACAAACTGTGTCTGCCGCTGGTTCAACAAATACAATACAAAGTTTAGACTTATGGTATTTCTCGTTAATTTCTGCCTTCAACTCATCACTAATGTCCATTTGGTTGTCACAAAGCCCACCAGTATTATCTAGTCGTCTTGAACTTGACTCAATTTTATTAGCTTCTAAGTCTATTTCTAAGTAGCTGGATAACTCAGCATCGTTATCACTAAAACCGGTGCTCAATGTAATTTTATCAAAAACTTTAGGGAAATCTTGAATGGATTGATATTGACCTTGCTCATTTTTTTTTACCTTACAGTTTTGAAAAAAGAAGCTAATCCCTAAAAGGGTAAGAATAACAAATAATACCTTAAAAGCTTTATGCATATAAGCCTCCTATAACTCCTTAATTGTACATAGCTTTAAAGCTTATATCATTTACTTTTTTCATATTTCAGACCTACACATATAATACTAGACCATATATTTAACAGACAGTGAGTAAAAGCTTCAAATTGAGTATTTCATAGCTTTTACAGCTATTTACAGTTTATCCTTCAACTGCCTTTTCATACGCATTGACAGAAACACATTACTTCGAGATATAAGCCAATATGGGTTTTAGCATTATATTTTTTATATTGATTCTCTTAGGTAGTATTATACTAGGAGCACAAATCTTAATTCAATATGCCAATAAAAAAAATGAGCAACAATTAAGTATATTAATTTCAGTCAGTGCTGGTATTTTACTGGCCATTACTTTTCATGAATTTTTACCTAAATCTTTTAATCATAGTGACAATGAACAGCCGGCTTTACTAATACTGCTTGGAATTCTTTGTTTTATAATTTGTGATCAATACATAACACCAAAGCTAAACTTTTTTAATAATGCCCCTTCTTGCAAGCGAACTGGCTGTGAAACCCATGACCCTAAAAAACTTCTTTCTCAACAAACAGCTTGCACATCCATCAGCTGTCTAGTGGTTTGCTCTTTTTTTGACGGAATAGAGCTCGGAACAGGTTTTTTAACCAATGACCAAACAGGCTTTATACTTGCCTTTGCCTTGTACTTACATATTGCCCCTGCTGGAGCACTAGCAGCTAGTTTAAGTCTAGCCGGTCAACTGGGGCCGCAAAGAGCCTTCAAAAGTGCCTTTATAGTTGCTGGAGCTTTAACCTTAGGCCTTTCTATGAGTTTCTTAATTAGTACTTATATAGGCTTTATTGACTATCTTTTACCCTTTGCCACTGGAGTCATGATTTATAATTTGTTTGCCCATCTTATTCCGGCCACATTAAAGCTTAGGTGGGGCTTGATAACATTAATTTTATCTACAGCCATTGCGATGACGGCATTACACCTACACTAGTAATTATGAATTTTCTAGAATGGATTTGCGAAGTTGTAAACGCGACGCTCTTCTTAACTGGGCAGCTTCAAAACGTCTTTTTTGCACATCTGTAATTGGTTGCACTTTGGGTACCACTGTGGGCTTGCCATCTTCACCAAGAGCCACAAATGTTAAATAGGCTGTTGCTGTATGAAACTTTTTATTTTTAATTGGATTTTCAGCGTCTACTCGTACACCCACTTCCATAGAGGTATTGGAAACAAAGTTCACACTTGCAATCAAATTTACTATCCAACCTTTGTATACAGGCGCAATAAAATTTAAAGCATCAATACTTGCTGTGACCACTGGTCTAGAACTATGTCGTTGGGCTGAGATTGCGGCGGCTATATCTATCCAAGACATGATAGTTCCACCAAAAATTGAATTTAATGAGTTAATATGTGTTGGAAGCACCATCTCAGTCATATGTACAATTGAATCTGAGACAGGTTTTGCTTCCAACATTTTTTCCTAATACTTAGTAAGTTGAACCACCATTATTTGATCCATTGTTATTGTTTCCACCAAAACCAGTATTTCCAGCTCCAGGATTAATTCCACCAATTGTTTGATTACCAGCAGGAATAGTTGTAGCTACATTTTGCTGTCCAATAGGCATTTGGTTAATCGTTTGAGTAGGCTCTTGAGTCGCTGAACGACCTTGATCTTTCTCAATAAAGCTCATATGCGGTAAACACCATACGATAAGTTGAGCACGTGATTTAACGCTCATTTTTTTATAAATATTAGTTAAGTGAAACTTAACTGTTTTTTCCGTAACAAATAAACGGTTTGCAACTTCCTTGTTAGAAAGTCCCTGTGTTACAAGTTCCGCTACTTCAGCTTCACGGTTTGATAATCCTTTTGATATTAGAACATCTCTGAGCATCCTTGCTCCCTCCCAAATCCTATGGTTAATAAATACGTTTGGACTTCATTGCCCGACTCTATAAAAGTCTGACAGGATTTTAGTTTTGTAGCAAGAAGTTTCCTAGCTATTCCTCCAAACTAGACTGGATTTTAGGGTTAAAAATTAAACATTATGCCACTGATAAGTCGAGGTTATATAAGTAATTTGTCTTGGTATTTTCCATATCTATGGACTAAACTCAAGCCAATCAATGAGACTATTTTTTTTAAAACTCTATCCACTTTTAGTCTTGAAAATTAGCACTAAAGGCTATTATTTTTTTACAGCGCAGCGAGTTATAAAGTTGCTTATATAGTGCCGATGATCTTTTTTCATATCACGCGAGCAAAGATATTCCTCTTAATTTTGCAATTCGTTTGCTTGCAGTAGCTTATTTACGTTTTCTTTACTTCCCAGAACTGAAAAAACATCTTCTAATATATCTCCCCATGTATGCACACGAGCCCAAATAATCTCTAGGTCGTTATCATATAGCATTTGAACAGCACCAACCAGAGCCCCATCTTGGTCCTCCCCTTTAAAACGAATAATCCACTCATTTTTATTTGGAGAGTCTACTAATTTAATGGATTTAAACCTAATAGGATTAAATTTTTTTAATTCCCCTTCTACTGACTTGATATGCTTTGATAAAATATGAGGCGAGACCCGCGTTTTTACTTTA
>CALJPJ010000109.1 GCA_937980625.1 uncultured Bdellovibrionales bacterium | reverse complement strand
TGTCTGACAATTTTTTTTCTAAGTTTTTCAATATAGCTAATGACTCTTTGTAGCGACCTCTTTGGTCATAAAAGTCTGACAACATAAAATCAGTTTCAATTTTTATTTCTTCATTATCAGCAATAGATTGATTATACTCTTTCAAAATCCTTTCAGCCCTGAGGTATGCAGCCTTTTCATCAAACACCTCAAACTTTAACTTAATTGCGTCAAATTTATTTTTTTCAGATAAATTATTCGATATACTTAATAGCTTTAAATACTTATCCATGTTTTCATAATCTTTATTTTTTTTATACAAGGTTGCCATTGATAATATTACTGTAGTTTCAATCTCCTTGTTGCTCTTTTGTTTCTCGTTAACATAGTCTACATAATAAGCTAGTGCATAATCTCGCATGCCTGCCATTTCAAAACTTCTAGCTAATCCTTTTTTGAACTCATAGTCATCAAGTGTTGAAAGCCACGTGGTTTTATTTTTCTCAAACAGCTCTATGGCTGATAAATAATCTTTTTTATCTAAGTATTTATTAATTTGATTTTTTAAATTTAATAATATTCTTGGTTTAAGTTTTGTTACTAACTTTGTAAATGGGTTTCTCTTAAAAGCATGAACTAAGTATTTATTCGACTCAAGGTAGTTTTTATTATTAGCTAATGAGTCTGCAATAATAATTTCTTTAAAATTTCTCATGTCATTAGTTTGATACTTATCTGCTATATCTTTTATTTCTTGTATATAATGATCAACTTCAATTTTTTTACTCTTTGGAACTTTTAGACTATTCATTCTAATCTTAGCTATGTCAGCCCCTTTTAACCCTTTAAATCTGTAGTCACTCTCAAAGTAAACCGGTGAATATCTATTTTCTTTTAAACCTGCCAACTGCATAATTTCACCAATTCTAGTAATGGCATAATTATTCATTAAATGTTTAGGGTATTTTTTAATAAATTGTTTAAATAGTTGAGCACTCCTATAATAATCACCTTTCCAAAAGTATGCTTCAGCCATATTAAAGTAATAACCAGGCTCATCAATTTTTGTATGCATTTTTTTAACATCTAAATATTCATCCACAGCAGCATTCATATTTTTCTTTTTTAACTGAATAATTGGCTTTGTAAATGACGCCAAATCTCTAATTGATTTACTTGCTGCGTTTTCTTTTAAGTCTGAGTATAAATCCGACGCTTCTCGATAATGCGTTGACTTCAAATATGACTCTGCCAAGCTTAACCTAATATTTTCAAGGTCCAGCGCTAATGGGTACTTTTTGACTATCCCCTCTCCAAGCCTTGCTGCCTCAGAACCTTGGTTTAACTCTAATGCAGTATAGAATAATATTTTCTCCCAATACTCTGTAATTCTATTTCGTGGTAATTCTTTTTTAAATACTAAAAATTCATTTTCAGATTTAGTTAAATACTTTTTATCATTCGTCTGCTGCCACAATTTGTAGTATGCACTTGTCGCCAAAGATCTCAATAAATTCGTGTAGCGAGAGTCAGGATAGTTTTTTAAAAAATACTCATACATTTTATTAAACGCGGCCCAACTTTTAGCCTTGTACAAACGGTGTATGAGTTGAGCTTCTTTAGTTTCTCTTGTATTTTTACTCTTTATAATATGAAGTGGTAAAGACTCCAGTAAGTTTGATAATTGACTAGAGCTCTCCATTAGAACTGGAAACCTTATAAAAACACTAGTCTCTAAATTCTTTTTTATTTTAGAGTAATCAATCTCATCCTGTCTAACCAAAAATCTATCATAATTTGGATCTGCTGAATCAAAAACTCCCCTCCTAATAAGCTCACTAGAATTGTTCTTGCCGCTGATTATACCTTCAATTTCTTCTTTTATTTTATCAAACTTAATGAATTCAGTACTAGCAGGCTTTCTTGAGTTCGCTGTCACTTTATTTTTTTTAATATCTTTCTTTTTAACAGTAACTTTTTTCACTTTGTTTTCTTTATAAAAATCAATTATCAAACTAGACGGTTGATCTGTAAGGTAATCAAAGTAGGAAACTCCCTTATTCATTGTTAAAATGACTTCTGAATCTAAATCAGTATTTTTAGTAACTTTAATATTTCTTAAATACTTTCCCTTCCATTTTTTTGCATTGTTAAGCAAATTTGCTGAGGCCTTAGCTGGTAATATGATTCTAATTTTATTACCACTCATTTTTTTTATTTTATAATCCCACTGAGAAGCTCCAGTAAATGCTATATGCTCAGCTTGCGACATACTTTTAATTTTTGCTGTTATGGTATTTGCAAAAGAGTTCTTGGGCATAACCCCGATCTGTAAAAGTAGAAATATATAGACTAGACTTTTAAAATATACTTTTTGCACAATATTAAAGTAAGCATTTTTAATGCCAGTTTTTTGTTATTACTTTTGACCATACATTTTTTAGACTTAGTATTTGTTTACTTTACTTTTGACTAGCTAAAACATTACTTTGTCTAGTATGAGCGACAACACCCACCGACAATTCTTTGGCGCAATAAAAAAAGACCTTTGTCTATTTGAATTCAAGATAGTGTTATTTTTGTATATCAAAAAATAAAGAGCCTCTAATCTTTTTCAGAAATGACTTGCTGTAGTTGATTATCCGAAATATTTTCAGGTTTATTTTTAGGGTTTAAGTCATACCTTAATCTATGAACCCACTTTCTTCCGACAAAATTATTAATTTTTGTTTTCAGCTCAAACTCTATAAACTGTAAGTTTTGCATATGAACAGGGTGAGCCACCCACAGTGTTAAAGTCCCTTGGTCATATTTTACTGGTGACGAATATTTGCTAATTTGCTCTCCAACAAGCTGCACCCACTCATTCCACACTCTCCATCTTGTAAACTGTTGAGATAATGGAGATTTTTGAAAAAAACTTTTTAAAACTTCTGAGCTATTTTCTAATTGTGCCTTTTTCTTGCGAAAATTCTTTTTGTCTGACATAAATCTATTTTAAAGGGTTTATACTATGAAGTCTATATGCGTAGTGGGAGCTGGCTTAGCCGGCAGCGAATGTGCCTATCAATTAGCTAATCTGGGCTATAAAGTTCATCTTATTGAGATGAGACCAAAGGTTATGACTCCAGCACATAACACCCATTTATTTGCAGAGCTAGTTTGTTCAAACTCTTTTGGCAGCAAAACAGACTATTCTGCGCCTGGCCAACTTAAGTGGGAAGCTAAAAAGTTAGGTAGCCTAATCCTACAAGCTGCTGAGGTCGCCACAGTCCCAGCTGGCATGGCTCTTGGAGTAGATCGAAAAATATTTTCAGAATTTATTACTGATAAAATTCGCAACCACGCTAACATTACTGTTGAAGAGCGTGTTGTTCGCACTTTAGATGAAATACCACGCCCAGCAATTATCGCCACGGGCCCACTCACCCATGATGACTTATCCCAAAGTTTAAAACAACATTTTGATGATGATTTCTTATATTTTTATGATGCCATTGCTCCCATAATTGATGCTGAAAGCATTAATTATGATATTGTTTGGAAAGCTGATAGATGGGGCAAAGGAACTAATGACTATATAAACTGCCCTTTAAATAAAAATGAATACTTTAATTTAATTAATGAAATTAAGCTTGCACGAAAGATTGAGCCGAAAGAATTTGAAAAAGAGGCACATTACTTTGAAGGCTGTATGCCCATTGAGGCTATCGTTGAACGCGGAGACAGAACTCTACGCTTTGGCCCCATGTCACCTAAAGGTTTAGAAAACCCTAAAACTAATAAAAATGAGTATGCTATTGTTCAATTACGTCAAGAAAACAAAGATGCTACAGCCTATAATATGGTTGGTTTTCAAACTAAAATGGCTTATGGCGAACAAAAAAGAATTTTCAAAATGATACCAGGGCTAGAAGATGCTGAATTTTT
>CALJPJ010000108.1 GCA_937980625.1 uncultured Bdellovibrionales bacterium | reverse complement strand
CCCATTGAAAAAGGAAACATTCAAGATATGAGCTCTTTAACTCCAAAGGACATCGCTTATATACTTAAAGGTAATGAAATTTCCGTGGATAATAATAAACCTGACGGTGGAATTACACTTGAGGATGCCGTGATTTACGGCGATGACTCACAAATTGGTATTTTTGATAATCTAGATAAAGCTATGCCTGGAGTGACTGAGTTTAAAAAAGCTGTTGTTATTTCAACAGGTGAGGTTTCTAGTATAATAGGGCCAAACTCATCTGATAAAATATCAAACGGCCCTAATAAGCCTAACAATGACCCGGATATAGGGCTTGTATTTGATAAAGCATCCATAGAAATAAAATTTACTCCCAGTGGAAGTAAAATTATTGGTAAATATATTTTTGGCTCAGAGGAATACAATGAATATGTAAACTCAAAGTATAAAGACACAGCTGCTGTACTTATTAATGGCAAATGTGTTTCTCATACACCTGATGGGCAAGATTTAAGCATTAATTCAATTAATAAATTAGTAAATAAAAGCTTATATGTTGATAATGATCTCGATGATACTAATACCCCCTACTACACAGAGATGGATGGCTTTACAAAAAATATTTTCTTTATGGCTGATGTAAACCCTGGAGTTGAAAATACTCTAAAACTGGTTATTGGCGATGTCGCAGATAATAAGTGGGACTCCTGGTTATTATTTGCTGCTAACTCCATTATCTCTATAGAGCCAATCCATATTGATCTATCAAACAAATTTACAGACTTTCAAACAAAACCCCTCAATATAATTGCATACCAAGAAGGGACAGATCAACTTCCCTATTGGCTAACCTTAAAAGATAATATCTTAAGTGGCGTTTATCCAACTAACGGCAGTAGCGACCCAATTACAATCATTGTTGAAGCAATTGATAAGTATGGGGCTTCAACCAAAACTCAATTTGATATAATTCCAACAGAAGATTTTCAGTAAAAAATATACCCAAGCGGTTTAGCTTGGGTGTATAATTTTAACTTCTATACTTTGCAGTTAGTCCTAAAAGGAAATTACGTAAAATTTGATTTTTACAAGGACGAAAATTTTTGTGACCTTCTTTTCTAAAAAAAGCTGTTAACTCATGAGAGCTCAACTTAAAATCAACTAACTTCAAGATCGCAATCATATCATCTGACTGCAAGTTCAGTGCTATTTTTAATTTTTTTAAAATTTTATTATTATTTAAATCTTTATCTACTAATGGTATCGGAGCATCAGGGCCCTTTTTCCCTCTTTTCTCAATAATAAATCCATTGAGAAAATTTGATAAATCTTGGTCTTGCGCTATAACAAAGCCCTCATCTTCATCTTTTTTAAGCCAGGAAGTAATCATTTGATTTTCTATTTTTTGCTCCACATGAGAAAAAATACTACTAATTTTATTTTCATTAAGCCTAAAAGTATAATTTAAAGACCTTAAAATTTCATTATTCGTCATTCAAAATCCAATAGTTAAAGTTATTTTTAAGCCAATGTATACTCTAATTTATAATAAGGCGAGAATATAATTTTTTAGTAAAAATTAACTACTTTTTCGTTGAATCAATTGGAGTTGCTGTTCCATCCCAAACTAATTTTTTATAACGACCACCTAGTTTTACCTTTTTTGATATGATATCAACATCAACAATTGTATCAAACCCCTTCTGAGCAGCTAGATAGGCCAGCCTCATCAAAGCTTCTTCTTTATCTTCGCAATCTTTAATTTTAATTTGCTTCGCCACTCTCCGCATAAGCCTAGTTTCTGAACTCTGTACCTTAGCATAAACATTTACATCTTTAGCTTTATCCATAATACTTATATAATCAGATAGTTCATCTCTCACCTTTTCATCAAAACAGTTTGGACAAAAAGATTTATTACTAATATGTTTTGGCAGTAAGTCTTGAAACTTAAAAAGATTATCATCTACAAAATGAGTACAGTGTTTACAGCTATATTGCTCACATATATTACATCTCAATGTTGTTTTTTTATTCAAACATATTTCACACTGTTCAAGACCCATTTTTTCTCACTTTTTAATCACAAAACACATTGTCATACTAAATATTATAATAAAAGTTAATCATCCATATTTATAATTTCTTTATATACAAAAGGGGCTGAGTTGGCCATATCTAAAATATAACCTCTATCGGCCTGTGCATTCAGCTTTTTATCCTGACAAATTAAAGTGGACTCATAGGCTTGGTCCGTAGCATTTTTATGAAGATTCATAGAACCAACACTCAGTGCTATACGATCAAAATAAAACAACTTGGAGTGAATAAAACTAATATGATTCCAAACCCTTATATTCTTATATGGAGTAAAATCTTTACCAATACTATTAAATAAAGAAACTCCATAATTGCGGTTTAGCCTATCAATTGACCATTGACGGAGCCTTGCCTTTACAAATCTCCCATTCTCTAAATGATCTTGAATGAATTCCCAAAAAATAGGAACAAGCTCATTTGCCGCCATATGGCCGCCAGATGTAATATAATCGACCTTTACTCCCTTACTAGATAACTGCTGAATTTTTTCTGTAAGGTTATTAAACCACTGACTGTATTTATCTTTTCTTCTATTTACTGCTTCTAGTTTTATTGGATCAACAATTCCTAAGTAACTTTCCGTCACATCCAAATATTTGTCTAGAACTTTTGCCACATGGGCAGGAGTAGTACCAGGGCTCTGGTTCACATATCGACAAACTCCTTTCATTCTAGTGCTATAATTAGATAATTTTTCAATATAAAAGTCTCTACCACGTTTTTTATAAAATGGAGATCTTTGATCTATAAGTAGCTTAGCAATCTTAGACGACATTTTCTCTGAAATTTTATGCTCTTTTTTAGAAAAATAATTCCAATGACTAATAAATGATTTTAATAAATCTGTAGTCGCAGGCCCCTTTACAAATACATCAGCGTCACGATTTAAAAAATCCGTTGATCTTGATAAATTGTCAGCATCAATTATATTGTGACCACCAATTGCGCCTATATACTTTGACATATCGTCTTCGCCGGCATCAAAGACCCATTGTTTAATATGAAAGATTGCGAACCATTTATGCTTAAAAATGTCATTGGCAAAAATAAATTTTACTCCTGACTTCATCAGTCTCTCAGCGCACTTTTTATTGAACAATTTAATATATGAACCTTCAGTAAGTATGCGTACATCAACTCCAGCCCGAGCTCTTTCTTCGAGGACTTCAGCAAAGAGTTTTCCACTTTTATCACAAGTAAAAGTTAAAGCAGCACCCCATATTAATTTTTTAGATTTTTTAGCTAGTCGCATTTTCTCTTTAAAAACATCATTGTCATAGCGTAAAGTTAGATCATTACCGAAAGTAAGCTCAGTCCCAGTTTCATTATCAACTTTTAAATGAAATTCTGGACTAAAAAATTTACTTTGAATTTTATCATAATTAATCGGTGCAAATAAAAGGTCATAATTTTCTAATAAAAACTCAGTTGAATGCATGGGTGGGTGAGCCAAATTTCCCCAGACTTTAATTGTTGGATAAGGAAGGTCATGTTTTAACTTATTCCAATTAAAATTAATATTTTTATAAAACTTAATTTTCGCTTTATTAAAAGTTTTTTCGTCAAATTTTTTCATGAAACCTTGAAAGTTAACCTTCAATTGTGTCTGATTTCTAAAAAAATCTTGACCGTACCAGTGCTGCAATTGATATTCATTAATTGAGTTTAACTTATACTTTAATGATTTAACGTAATCACTTTTAAAAAAGCTCGTATTAGGATGTAACAATAAGTAAGGCGCAGACTCACTAATATCTGAATATATATGTGACAAACCGTAACTATAATCGCCTTGCTCCATTTTAAATTTGGTAAAATCAGTATTTTTAGAACTAATAAACCTGGAAGAGGTTTTTTCAGTTTTTAAATTGGTACAAGACATTAAAACTGGCAATATCAATAATAAATATAACGATGTCTTCATATACGCTTATCGGTTTAGCACTAAATAATACTAATTTTTTTTAATTAAACTCATGAATACTCGACTATACGAAAGAACTGTTTCCACATAGATAACATGAGTGTTTCTTTATACTTACAGAAAAAGTCACTCAACTAAGTACTTTCAATCATCTTGAAGCCAAAAAAAACCTAAAG
>CALJPJ010000107.1 GCA_937980625.1 uncultured Bdellovibrionales bacterium | reverse complement strand
TATAAATAAAAATTTAAATGAATGATTGTTTAATTTTTTCATTAAATACCTTTAATTGAGTTGTGTTTCTCTATAATCCTAGATCGGATAAAAATGAGATATTCTTGCCAGGATTGAGCAAATGCTTAATGAAACTGGACTTTTATATTATCAACTTGTCTCAAAAGTAGATTTAACATTTTGGTTTGTTGGCATGTATTTACTGTGTCATTTCCGCAGTTGAATTTCAAAACCAAGCAACTTTTAAATTTGTGATATAATTCTAGTCTAAGATAACTAAAAAGGCGGTTTCATGGACGCTAATAAATGGCTTGGGCTCTACAGTAAACCTATTTTATACTATATCTTAAGCCTTAAAATAAATTTTACTTATTATAGTTAACTTCAATAAAACTTAAAGTCCATAGGCTCCTACATTGTAAAATCGGACTTTTTAACTAAAACTGCATCATTATAAAAAATATTAAAAAAATACGTGAAAAGGAATATGAGCTAACCTTTGAAGTATTTTTTGTGTTATATTTTTAGAGAAATTTAAATTTCAACCGCGAAAAGTAATGTATTGATTATTTGATTATAATTCTTCTTTGAAGCCTCTGATGATTATTTTATTTAACCATTTAATTTTTTGTTTTTTTGTGATTGGTTTAGAGGTTTTTTTGTAATCTTCTAAAACTAAATTTATTTGTTCTCCTATTTTTGGAGACCAGATAAATGCGAGATTTTCAAGGTCATGGTAAAAGCTTCTTTGATTAAAATTAACAGATCCTAAGGCAAGTAGTTCATTATCAACTACTATTATCTTTGAATGTAAAATATCACTAGCATTTTTAGGTAAGATGTATTCGTTGAGTTCAGCAACATTTTTAAATTTATTAATTTGTCCCTTGTTCACATCAGCTAGGAGCTTAGATGCAATGTCTCCATCCAAGTTTAAACGAGTTAATACTTCAATTTTAACGCCTTTTTTAACAGCATTTGAGAATGCTTCAGATATTTTTGGAGTTAAGTTAAAATAAGGAGTACTTATATTTATACTCTTTTCTGCACTGTTAATAAGGTCGACATAAAGTTTCTCTAGCTGGAAATTATCAGAGAATGGAGTTGAAATAAAATGCCGGACAATTCCATTGTCTTGAGCTTGATCTAATAGATCTTTACTAGGTTCTTTATTAATTACTTTATGTAAGTAGTTAGGTCTAAAAATATAATCTTTTTGATCATAATTCCAAAAGCTATGAAAGTGTCGAATCAAAGATTGGTTGAAATCATTATTGTGTATTTCAATTTCAAAATCTGTCCATATTGCTTTAGATTCATCTTTGCCATATTGAACTAAATGAGGGTGTTTAGATAAATCTGGAGTTATGTCAAAGATAAACCCGTCATGTATGTTTCTTCCTCCAAATATGGCAACATCTTTTTTACTAGGATCAGCAAAGTTGACTAAAAAAGATTTAATATGGTTCGTTCTGTGTAAAAAACTGAGTTTACTCTTAATGCCGATATTTTGTTTGCCTCTGTATTGATAGAGCTTAATCGTAACATTTGGATAGTCAGCATTAAGTTGGGTCAGCATTTTTTTGTCTTTATCTAAAGAGATCACTTTTGAAATAAATATTTTAATAGGCACACCGTTGCTGGCATGGTGTCTAATAAGCCTTTCCATTAAAGCTCCAAAAAAATCATGTCTCCAGACTAGATAAGAAATATATATACCTTTGATTTTAGGAGCATTACTGAAATCTAGTGGGTAATCGGCATCAAAGTTTTCTAGCATCTGCTTGGGAACCTCTTGTCCAAGAAGAGCTTCTGCCTTGGCTTTGAGTCCATCAATTTTATTATCAAGAATATTGTAGGAGTCTATTTTAAATGGACAGCCCATATTATTATATTTATTTGTGAAAAATAATTTTATTTTAGAGCTTTTAATTTTTTCAGTGTCAGGCAAGGTGCAAACTTCAAAGTTATTTTTGTACTTATTTTCAGATTTAAGGTGGTGTGTTTCATCTTTCAGAGTTAAGTTGTAGTTAACTCCAGATACATTCCAGTTTAATTTACAAGTTGTGTTTTCATTTGGAAGTTTAATTTTAAGCTTTAATAAACTGTAGTTTGGGTTATGTATAAAGACCTCTTTATTTTTAAAAGACTTGTATTTAAAGGGGTTAGTTTTTAATTTAAATAACTTGTCACATAATAGTTGTGCTTTGATAGGCGTAGATCTTGTTTTAAAAACTTTAGAATTCTTTTTATATTTTTTAACTAATAAAGACTTAAATAGGTTGTTGATTTGAATATAGTAGTCTTTTGACTCTGTTTTATCATAATACATGACATAATCTTTATAGTTTCCGTTTTCATCTAAAAAATATTCTTCTTTTAAATTAATTATGTCGTGTGACTCTCTCCAAGGAGTTTGAATATTTTGGACTGAATTCTCCATATTTACATCTAAGAAGTGACTCTTAGTGTCAGCTTTAGTTAAGTTTTCTTTTTCTTTTTTTAGGGCACTTAATTTAGGGTACTTAAATACAGTAGGCTTTGAGTTTAGATATTTAATCTGTCTATCAATCTGTTGCCCTCTGATGACAGTCGAAAACTCATTACTTAAGTTGACGTCGCTACTTGAGATGGTTCTGTTCGTGGTGCTACAAGAAGTTATAAAAAATATTAATAAAATTAATGCTATCTTCATTAAAGACCCTTTTGTTAATTTTATTGTAAAGATTATTTTTAAAGTAAGGTAGGGGTTTTAAATACTATATAGGCTAAAGTTTTGATAAAAACTTGGTCATTCAGTCACATTTCGGAGTAGAAAATTCAAATTAGCATATACATAAAAACTAGATAAAAACCCAGTACTTAATCCCAATACAATTCCGATATAAGAGGTAACAATTTCATCAAATATTAGAGTTATTCATGGACGGAAGACCCCAGACAGATCTTAAACACTACGGACATCTAGGAATTATCTCAAGTATTTTTAAAGCCTACGGAACCAGAAAAAGAATTCATGAGCTTTTACCCAAAACCAGTAATAAACACAAGGTCAATCACAGCGACACCATTCAGTGTATGACCTACCAAGGCCTTGGGTTTGGTGAAAAACGAATGTACGTAGTTAGTGACTTCTTTTCTGATGAACCGACATCCCATTATTAGGAAAAAACATAGGTCAAAAAGACCTGAATTATATGTCTTAGGCAGGACTTTGGAGGTTATTGATGATTATGACCTCTCACAGTTTTTTTTCAATGTGGCTTTTTAAATATTAGCCGACAATGACCTAATCTCAAGGTTTATTCACCTTGATTCTTCTCCTACTCCTGTTTATGGGTGGAATTTCTCCAATAATGGAGACATTAAATTCGCTACGGTCATTCAAAAGGCTGTAAGTTATAATAACTAAAAATAGTATTTCTTGCTTAGGCATTACAGTTAGGGTTCGTTACCCTGAGGTGACGGATAAGCTTTTAACTGATCGGCATTGACTGTAACTAAATATTAAACTTATGGAAAGGGTAAACTATAAGTAAGACTGTAACTAGTCGTTTGATCCCCACATAATAGACTCATCATCATTGAACATATAAGTAGTCGTTGCTTTGGGTTCCCACCACATGGCAAACTTTTTACTTGGGTCAGCGGCTCTGAATATTCGTCCGGCATTTGTATTAGTAAACTTTCTGTAATAAACACCGTTTGTGGCGTTACCTGTTAAGGCTGTCGTTGACTCAACAACTCCAGTAACTGCATTTACAATTTCAATGTTCATGGCTTCAGTGGCTGCTATTGCCACCCACTCAGAATTACCAGGTAAAATATAACGTTTAAAAAACTTTGACGTACTGGCAAAACTAGCAGAGCAAGAGCCGTTGGCATCAGCATAGCTATTGGCGCCAATTTTATCTCCAG
>CALJPJ010000106.1 GCA_937980625.1 uncultured Bdellovibrionales bacterium | reverse complement strand
CAGCATTAATAGAAGCGGAAATAGAAAATATTGAGAGTAATATAAGTAGTAACTTCATGCCAATCCCTGGTTAAATGATTAAAAAGATGAACTCAGGCTTGACTGTTTATACTTCAATTATTGCATAGTGACAAGAGCTTTGCTCGCGAGCACTTAAATTGGGTTTGAATTAAAAAAAATTCTAAGAATCTTAAGACCTTGACCATATTTTTAATTTAAAATAACTTGCCATTTTTACCTTAACAAACGAGTAATAATGAAGTGTCCAGAGTGCAAAAACAGCGATAGCCGAGTTCTCGAAACTCGTGTGCACAAGGACAATGAAATTCGTCGTCGACGTGAATGTAGCAACTGCAAGTCTCGCTTTACAACGGTAGAAACAGTCTTTGTCAATTACCCTTTAATTAAAAAAAGAGATGGCTGCCAAGAGCCTTTTAACAAAGAAAAGCTCCGCAAAGGCATACAGTTAGCTTGTTTAAAACGACCGGTGAGCCTTTCACAAATTGAAAGCATTGTTAACAAGGTCACTAAGACGGTACTTGAAGACAAAAGTAAATCTGTTACTGCCATTGATATCGGTTTTGCTGTAGTTAATGAATTAAAAGAACTGGATGATGTTGCTTATGTTCGCTTTGCAAGTGTTTATAAAGAATTTAAAGACGTAAAAGAATTTGTAGAAACTTTGCAAAAAGACTTCATCTTTAAACCACGCACAGAAACTCAACCTTAATTTACAGGAGTTCCAAATGGTTAGAAGAAAATCTCGCGAGCTATGTTTACAAATTTTATTTCAAAAAGAATTTTCCCCTGACTTTAAACTTGAAAACAGTCTTCTTTATTTTAAAACTCACCATAACACTCCAGATGACATTAGTGATTATGCCAAGTACCTCGCCAGCGGAGTACTTACTCAATCAGCAAATATTGATGAGATAATTAACTTGTCTAGTCAAAACTGGAAAGCCTCTAGAATGTCTAGCGTGGACTTGAATATCCTAAGAATGGCTGTTTTTGAAGCCGTTCTAGCTAAAGAAATTAACGCTCCAAAAGTAGTTATAAATGAAGCTATAGAGATTGCCAAAAAATACTCATCCATTGATGCGGCAAGCTTTATTAATGGAATTCTCGATAATATTATTAAATCAAACTCAAACCATCTTAAAGATTAAACAAAAATGACGGTCAATATACTAACCCCTTTACACCAATTTCAAGCAGGAGATGACCTTTGGATTTTTCCACAACTGGAAAAGTCTTTAATATTAAAAAAGATGGATTGGTATCTTAATTTTCAACTTCATAATAGTAACTTTCAAAATCAACAGCCCACATATATTTGTAGTCACAAAAAATTACCGACCAAAGCTATTGTGTCAGTTCCATTTTCAGGCGATATTAAGGCATGGAGTATAAATATATACAAAGTCTGGCAAAATTTAAATTGCCCGAGCTTCAGAATCTTTTTACCAGATAATATTAAAAATGCTCATGCTTTAGAAATTTTTGCTAATAAGCCTATTAATGTGGTGCTCGGTTAAATGACTCACCCTATTCCAACCATTTATATTGTATCTGATGGGACTGGTGAAACAGCCAGCACAATGGTTCAAGCGGCTGTCATTCAGTTTCCCGATCAAGAGGTTAATATTGTTCGCTGTAAGAACATTCGTACTGAACAACAAGTGGAGTCACTTATAGAGCAAATCTCTGAAAAAGGTGGTTTTATTGTACACACCGTTGTTGGCCCACAGCTAAGTAAAAAAATTATTGAAGAATCTGCCATTAAAAACATACCTTCTGTTGACTTACTAGGCCCCTTGTTAACCGAACTCAACCAGTACCTGGGACATAGTAGTGACTCCTTATTCCAAGCTGGTATTTTAAGGTCAGCCATTGGTGATCGATATAAAAAAAGGATCACTGCCATTGAATATACTGTTAAACACGATGACGGCAAACTATATACAGACCTTGACCAAGCTGATATTGTTTTAGTTGGTATTAGCCGTACAAGCAAGACTCCCCTGTCTATCTTTTTAAGTCATAAAGGCTGGAAGGTGGCAAATGTACCTTTAGTTTTAACTAGTGACCTCCCTAAAGAGTTATTTGAGATAGATCAACGAAAAATTGTTGGTCTTGTTATAGACGAGGAGGTTTTATACCGTATTCGTCGAAAGCGACTAGAAAACTTTGGTCAAGACCCTGGGGGAGAATACGCCTCTTTAAGCTATATCACTCAAGAGTTGGAGCATGCAAAAAATGTTTTTAAAAAAAATAAAAAATGGCCAGTCTTTAATGTTACAGACCGTGCTTTAGAAGAAACCGCTGCTGAAATTATTAAAGTCATAAGTCATCGACTCGGCTTAACCCCTGATAGTTATCTTTAGTCATGTTCTATACTACTGGCTTTAGTTTTCTATATTTAAGTCAGAAATAAAAAATAATTATTGTAAATAAACTAGTCAATTGGATAACAATTTTTGTTCGCTATTTATTCTATAAAAATAAGGTTAATCATTTCAGTAACTTTGTACTCGATTAAGTCGGTTCTAAAATTGCAAAATAGGTATTTAGTATTTTAAAACCTTTAGCAAAAGAACGTTGTAGCAATGAAATATATATTAACAATTTTTATCTCAATAAATTTGTTTACCAGCTTATTGGGAGCTACCAGTGTTGTTAAAATTTCTTCT
>CALJPJ010000105.1 GCA_937980625.1 uncultured Bdellovibrionales bacterium | reverse complement strand
ATGTCTCCATTGCAGCATGGTGAAGTTTATGTCACGGAAGATGGTGCTGAAACAGATTTAGATTTAGGTCATTATGAGCGTTTTACAAGTGTGTCTTTGAATCGCTCTAACAGTGTCAGTGCTGGACAAGTGTATGAGAGTGTAATTACTAAAGAGCGTCGTGGTGATTATTTAGGTGGGACAGTACAAGTGATCCCACACATAACAAACGAAATTAAAGAAAAAATTTATTTAGCTGGCCAAGGTTCAGAAGTCGTTATTGTTGAAATTGGTGGAACTGTTGGTGATATTGAAGGTTTACCTTTTATTGAAGCCATCAGGCAAATGCGAGTAGATGTTGGCTTAGAAAATTCTATTTTTCTACATGTCACTTATATTCCTTATATTGCAGCCGCTGGTGAGTTAAAAAGTAAGCCAACTCAACATTCAGTTAAAGAGTTACGTGCAATTGGAATTCAACCTGATTTTTTAATTTGTCGCAGTGAAAAACAATTGGATCAAACTTTGAAATCAAAAATAGGTTTATTTTGCAGTGTTCGTCCAGAAAATGTCATTCCAGCTGTTGATTCATCTACAATTTATGAAGTTCCCCTGGCATTACACAAAGAAGGTTTTGATTTAAAAGTCTTGAAGAGATTGGGGTTGAAGCACCGCAAGGTGAATATGGATAAATGGAAAAAGGTAGTTACTGCACTCAAAAATCCGTCCAAAAGCATAAAAGTAGGTATGGTAGGTAAATATGTAGATTTAATTGAAAGTTATAAATCTCTGAATGAAGCAATTACTCATGGAGGAATTTCTCATAATACAAGGGTAGACATCGTTTATATCGACTCTGAAAAGATAAATAAAAAAAATGTAAAAAACTCACTTAATGATGTTGATGCTATTTTAGTTCCCGGTGGTTTCGGTCAAAGAGGCGTTGAAGGTAAAATATTAGCCATTCAATATGCGAGAGAAAATGAAATTCCATTTTTTGGAATTTGCTATGGTATGCAGTTGGCATCAATAGAATTTGCCAGAAATGTATGTGGTATTAAAGATGCTAGCAGTAGAGAGTTCGAAGTTAAAAAAACTAGAAATTATGTAATTGATTTTATGGAAGAGCAAAAGAGTATGAGTAATAAAGGCGGCACAATGCGCTTAGGAGCCTACACTTGTACTTTAAAGCCCGGTTCTAAAGCAGCTAAAATTTATGGTTCGAAACTCATCAGTGAACGCCATAGGCATAGGTATGAATTTAATAATAAGTATCGCCCACTGTTTGAAAAAAAAGGAATGAACTTAACCGGCATTTGTAAAGAAAGAGATCTTGTTGAAATTATTGAGATTAAAGAACACCCTTGGTTTTTGGCAGTTCAGTTTCATCCTGAGTTTAAATCTAAACCAACAGACCCGCATCCATTATTTAAGAGTTTTGTGAAAGCAGCTGTGAATTACTCTAATAAAAACGGTAAAAAAAATAAAGTGAGCCAAAACAAAAAAGTTAAAAAAAAGCCAATTAAAAAAACTATGAAAACAGAAAGTCGCAGGAGATTAAATTGAATTCTAAGTTAAAAGATGAGGCCATTAGAGTTTTAGATTTAGAAGCTAAATCAATTTTAGCACTAAAAGATTTGCTAAGTGATGGTTTTTACAAAGCCATTGATTTAATTTTATCATGTGAGTCAAAAGTTATTATTACAGGTATCGGTAAATCAGGTTTAGTTGGACGAAAAATTAGTAGTACATTAAGTTCTACAGGAACTCCATCTATGTTCCTGCATCCTGCTGAAAGTTCACATGGCGATTTAGGTGTGGTTCAAAATGGTGATGTAGTTATTGCTATAAGCAAAAGCGGTGAAGCCAGTGAAATGCGAGCCATTATTAATTATACTTCTAAAAAGGGTATTCCTTTAATTGCAATTACAGCAAAGCCGGAAAGCTCACTTGATAAAGCGGCTAACGCCACATTGTTTATTGGTAATGAAAAAGAGGCCTGTCCGCTTGGCCTGGCTCCCACAACAAGTACTATCGCAACATTAGCTATTGGAGATGCCATGGCAATGTGTTTGTTAAAAGCTCGTGGCTTTAAAGAGTCTGAATTTGCTGAGTTTCATCCAGGAGGAGCTTTAGGTCGTAAGCTATTAACTCGTGTAAAAGATGTAATGTACACAGGAAATTCATTGCCTTTAGTTGATCAAAACACTTCAATGTTAAATGTTGTGACCTTGATGACTGGTGGGGAAGTAAAAGGCGTTGTTGGAGTTATTGATAGTGATGGTAACTTACAAGGTATAGTGACGGATGGAGATATTCGTAGAAGTGTTTTAAAAGGTGAGCAATCATTACAAATGAAAGTAAATGAAATTATGTCAAAACAGCCTAAGACAATTGATATTAATGAGTTGGCAGCTAAGGCTCAATTTATGATGGAGAATTTTCAAATTCAAAGTTTATTTGTCATTGATAAAAATTCAAGTAAACCAAACTCTCCAGTCGGTCATGTTAGAATTCATGACATTTTAAAAGTTATGTAAAGAAGTAGTAGTAATTAAGATTAAAAACCTTAGACGATAAAATCTAAATCGATTTCATTTTTTTACTAAAAGAATGTATTTTTAATAAAGGTTTAACGCTTTTTGTTTCTAGGTTTTTTAGTATTAAATTGATGACCACGGCCGAGATAACCAATTTTCCAGGCACCAAACATTAGTCCGATGGACGCTGTATGCGCTTCATCTCTCTCCGGAAAAGTTCCAGAAGAGTCATAGTCTCTGTAGTTATAATCAAATGATAACATCATAGTCTGTGAAATAGGCACCTCTAGTCTGACCCCGTAGCCAGGGAAAAATTCGCTAACATTTCCAAGAACTGCGCTACTGGATAAGTATGGCTTTATATAGGGAAGGTTAAGGCCAAGAGCTGTTTCAAGTCCATAAAATTGTTGGTCAGAGTTTTTTATTGTTTGTTTCGTGCCATTAGACTCAACCTCTTGCTCTCCTTGCTTGCTTGCAAAAAAAGTATTTCTATAGTGAAGCCATTTGTCGGCAGCAATATACCCAAAACTTCCACCAAAACCATCAGATTTAGACACAGTCTTTCCAGAAGATAGATACTCTGTATACTTACTACTTTCATGTCTTGCCCCTACTTCAACATAGTAAATTGTTGTGCAAGATAAATTGACAGTGACTAATAAAGTTAAAAATATTTTTTTTAAAACTATGACCATCACTTAAAGCTATTTATATAAACAAAGCTTGTCTATCGACTTTATATTTTATCTTCTAAAGTCTTGTCAGATTTTGTTAATATGTTTTCAATTTAATATAAAGCCAGCTTAATAAAGTCTGATTTTTTAGTTTTTATAATTATTTAAGATATTTAGTTTAGTGTTTGTGAAACATAATTTTTGATTTTAACTATGCTTTCGTCTAGATAAAATTTAATATGCTTGCTGTTAGTCTGGCAATTTTCTTATTGGGTAGCCAAAGTTTCCCAAGTGATTCTAATATAATAGTGACGTTGCAACACTTTAAATTAGAGAGACAGCTTTAGTATGTGCACCAAAATTTTATTTCAAATACTACTTTCTATAGCAATAGGTATATTTTCGTTAAATACTTATGCCGATACGATTGAATTTCCAGAAGAAGATTTAGCTACTGATACAATTAGTATTTTAACCTTAGGAATTTTACCCTCGCAAATAGGCTTGATTACATTAGCAATAGGAGAAACTTTAATTGGTATCTTTCTTATTGCAAATTGGAAACCTAGATTATTTATTGGTATCGCTATAATTCA
>CALJPJ010000104.1 GCA_937980625.1 uncultured Bdellovibrionales bacterium | reverse complement strand
ATTGTGTGACGTAATTATATACGCCAGCCTTGCGACCGCTACCAATGGCTGACTTACCTAAGCCTCCAAAGGGTTGCCTCAAAACAATAGCACCAGTCGTCGACCGATTTATATATAAATTTCCTGCCCTGATGTGTTTTTTCCAATAATTAATTTCACGCTCATCTAAAGACTCAATACCTGAAGTTAAGCCATAGCCAGTTTGGTTCACTAACTCAACGGCATGCTTTAAACTATCAGCCCGCATTACTGACAATACAGGTCCAAACAATTCAGTCATATGGCAAAAGCTTCCTGGCTGAACGCCCCACCTTATTGATGGCTTTAATATGTATTCATTATTATCAACAAACTCAGGTTTTAATGCCCAACTTTCACCTTCATCTAAACCTTCAATAGCTTTTTTTAAAGCTCCGCTTGGCTTTGCTGCTAAAGTTCCAATTTTATTTTTAAAGTCCCAAACTGTACCTACAGGTAAACTTTTAGCGGCATCAACTAATGCCTCTTGAAATTTTCGATCAAAATAAACCTCATTTTCTAAAATTAACAGTGAAGTTGCTGAACACTTTTGACCACTATTAGAAAAAGCAGAATGAATAATATGATTTATGGCTTGGTCACGGTCAGCCATTGCAGTAACAATTGTGGCATCCTTACCACCAGTTTCTGCTGATAGTAATAAATTCGGCCTTGCCTCTAACATGCGTTTAGCCGTATCTTCACCACCAGTTAATATTACATAATCAATTTTTTCATTTTTAACTAAATGTTCACCTGCCATTGATCCTGGGCATGGTACGAACTGCAAGGTGTTTTTACTAATACCTGCATCCCAAAGACATTTACACATTTCATAGGCGCACAATACAGCATCAGAGGCTGGCTTAATAATGACAGTATTTCCCGCAGCAAGAGAAGCAACAACACCACCAAGGGGAATTGCTATTGGAAAGTTCCACGGAGGAACGACTAATCCAACGCCTTTTCCTTTAAAAACTAAATTTTTTAATTTTTCAAAATATCTTGTACTATGAGGGTAAAACTCTAAAAAATCTACAGCCTCACTCACCTCAACATCTGTTTCAGTAAATACTTTTCCAACTTCAGCTGCGGCCACACCAATTAAATCTCCACGACGTTTTCTAACAACATTTGCAGCATCAGATAATATTTTATGTCGCTCATCACGAGACAGCATTCTCCAACCATCTGGATCAAGATTTGCTACCTCAACAGCTTTGTGTAGGTCTTCAACAGTTGATTTAGTATATTGACCGCAAATTACATTTTTATGTAGTTGTGATTTATCAATGCAATTAACAATCTCACGGTCGCCAAATAAATCTTTTCCACCAACAACGACAGGGGCAGTCGTCACATCTTGCTCAGGGGCCTTCATCCACTTTTTTCGAATTTGATCGGCCCACTTTCTATTAGGCTCTAAAATAAAATCAGTATCTGGTTCATTTTTAAAATCGTACTCAAAGTAAGTTCCACCTTTATAATTATCCCAGGCTTCATCAAGACGATTTTGTTTTCTTTTAGCACCGACAAATAAGCCTTTTTTATTAGAAAAAGACTGAATAAATTTTTCTTTTAACATATTCCATTCTGGACTATTTACTGTTAAGCCAAAAGAATAGCGGATAAAATTATCTTCGCTTGTGTTTTCATCTAAACGCCTTACTAAATAGGCAATAGCATTGGTAAACTGTTCTTTGTCTGCAGTTGGAGCGTACAAAATTACACTTTGACCACTAACATCAGCAATAGCAACTCTTGCTGCTTCACTCATCCCCTCTAACCTTTCAAGAGAGAAATAATCTAAAACATTATTACTTATGGCTAACTCGTAACAATATGCCAGCTCAAATAAATTATGTGAAGCAACACCGAGATGTACAGCTCTTGCATTTTCAGGGTGTAGAGCATACTCAGCCATAACTTTATAATTACTGTCAGTATCAAGTTTATCTGTATATGTGGTCAACTTCCAGCCATGTATTGAAGACTCGGTTTTCTCCATCTCCATATTTGCACCTTTAACAAGGCGAACTTTAATTGGAGAGCCACCACTTTCAACTCTTTTTTTAGCCCACTCAGTTAATTCTTTTTGCCACAAATGTGAATCCGGCAAATAAGCCTGTAAAACGACACCAGCTTTATAATCTAACAGATCTGGTAACTCTAAAGCCTGCTTGAAAGCTTCTATCGTAATTGGTAAATCACGATACTCTTCCATATCTAAGTTAACAAACTTATGTTCAGACTCCCCTTTTTTGTTAACAAACTTATGCTTTTTTGCCTGACGAAATATTGTTGCAATTTTAGGAACTAAATCGGCAATAGTTTGTTCAAAAGCTAAAGAGTTAATTTGCGAACTAATTGTAGAAATCTTAATCGATAGATAATCAATGTTTGGGTTTTCTAATGCCTTTAAGTATTTATCCATTCGCCCTTGCGCTTCTATATCGCCTAGAACGACCTCACCAATAATATTTAAATTCACACGGGTATTGTCTACATTTTTTCTTGTTTGTAAGTGTTTATTCAAGGCTTTATCTTCGCCAGGTAAAACAACTCGATTTGTGTCTTTTCTAATATTATCTACAAACATTGGAATAGATATTTTAGGAATATAAGTACCTGCATGCCTAAATAAAAAAACTAAAAACCTTTCTGAATCAGTAAAAAAACTAGCCATTCCGTACTTGGAAAATAAATACTCAATTTGATTTTCCACTCGGGATACATCATGGCTTCTGAAACACTGATCCATTAACTCAATAAGAAATACCTTATCTATCGGATTAGATAACATTTTTTGCATCTTTTTATGAAAGTTTACTTCAAAGTCTGATAGTTTATCACTCGCTCGAGACTGCCACTTCGTCGCCAACTCAATGGCTTTATTCATTATATCTTGGTCTAACATGCATTGAGTATTAACACTTAAAACCTATAAAAAAAAGTCCATGTTAGCTGTATCATGCATAATGTTAATTGCTCAGGCCTACGAATAAAGCTTTAATTAAATTCTTCTTTTCATTTCTGTAGAGTACACTTACGGCAGCATCGCGTCTTCGCACTGCTTCACCTTTCAGGTGACGCAGATGCGGGTACGCGAAGCGCGACGCGACACTCTACAGAAATGAAAAGAAGAATTTAATTAAAGCTTTATTCGTAGGCCTGACTAGGGTCTATTCACGTTTAACCTAAACTATCTGGGATTTTGAGATGAATAATATAGCCAACGTCTTTGTTTTTGAATGACCTCAGTTAATGGCTCTAAATGGCCAAAACTCTTATCATCTCTAAATAAGGTCTTATTTTTTTGAGTTAGTTTCCATAACAACAAAAGACTTAGCCCAACTACAGCCCCGGCAAATTGCCCACCCATATGAGCAATATAAGCAACACCTGAGTGATCACTAATTTGACTTAAAAAACCAGCCAAATCACTCATAAACCAAAATAAAAACAACACCCAGGCTGGCAAATAAACAAAACCCATATATTGAGGCCTAGGGATAAACAAAAAGTAAAAGTATCTAATATTTCTTTTAAATGCTGCCACACAAGACATAGCCATAAGCCCGCTGATTGAGCCACTAGCACCCACCAATGGAGAGTTAATCACTTGCGAAACCATTAAAAATGATTGTGCAGCAATTATACCTGAAGCCAAAAATGAAATTAAAAGTAATAAAGGACCAAATAATGATTCAATAAGAGCACCAAAAATAAATAAAAAAATCATATTACTAAATAAATGTCCAAACGAAGCATGCATAAACTGATAAGTGATAAAGTTCATAATACTAGATTTATTTAGAATGCCTAAATTATAATTTGGCGATGTGGCTTGCAGGTCAATAACAGAGTTAAATTTTTTCAACCAATAATTATAAGCAACTATATCTCCCACTGGAAATTCATTTTCAATAGTGTCAACAAAATATGAATCACTAAATGCTAAACTCGATATGATTTTATATTTGGCATCACTTTCCCAAGGCATATTAATTAAACTTTTTGTGAAAAAACCATAAGCTTCTGAGTGAGATAAAACAAACTTTTTATAAATATTACTTTGAGTTTTAACAAAGATAACGTCTTCATTAACTTCTATCATTTCACTTTTAAAGTAATTATTTTGCATTGAAAAAAACAAAAACATAAACAAGAGTTGTCTT
>CALJPJ010000103.1 GCA_937980625.1 uncultured Bdellovibrionales bacterium | reverse complement strand
AATAATTTTCCTTCAAGTTATTTTGAAACCCGAAATAATATGTATTGCTCTGATATGACGTCAAGATTTTCATTTTATTTATCTTGTGGGGCCTTGGATGTTAAATTTCTTTATAATGAAATTAAAAGTTATGAGAAACGTATTGGCAGTAATAAGTCAACATATTGGTTAGTTTTTGAATTACTGTGGAGAGAATACTTTTATTGGCATTACCAATCATGGAAACAAGCCTATTTTTCGCAAAACGGAATTAATAATAGCTACGAATTTAGTGATTTTACATTATATACAATAAGTGATTTAAAGAGGCTAAGTGACAACTTATTTTGGCAAGCATCTCTGAACGAGCTTGAGTCTACTGGCTTTCAATCAAATAGAACGAGGCAGTTGTTTGCCAGCTTTTGGATAAATGAGCTTGGGTTGAATTGGCGATCTGGTGCTTACTTATTCGAAGAGTATCTTATAGATTACGATGTCTTTTCAAACTACGGCAACTGGATGTATATAGCAGGTGTTGGAGTTGACTCAAGAGGTGGTAGAATATTTAATATTCAAAATCAACTAAACAGATATGATCCAGAGGGTGTTTATATTTATAATTGGAGTCAGGCCAATTAATATGAATTACTCAAAAAATATTCTCCCGCATTCTGGAATAGCTTTAATTAAAAATAAATTTTTAGATAATGAATCCGCAGAAATACTATCTCAGAAATTAACAAAAGAGGTTCATTGGCAAAGTAGACAAATAAAAATGTTTGGAAAACTCATTGACCAGCCTAGGCTTGTTTGCTGGATGGGAGACTCTGGTGCAAACTACAAATACTCAGGTACTTTGTTCAAACCTGAAAAATGGATAACACCAGTTTTAGAAATTAAAAGCTTAGTAGAGTTGGACTTAAATTTACAGTTTAACTCTTGTCTTCTAAATTTATATAGAAATGAAAGGGACTCAATGGGCCTACACAGTGATAATGAAAAAGAATTAGGATTAGAACCAAATATTGCGTCTGTTAGTTTAGGTTCTGACAGGACTTTTATATTTAGACACAAATTAACAAAAGAAAAAGTGGTTATAAACTTAAAAAGTGGAAGTTTGCTATTGATGCAGGGAGAGACTCAAGATAACTGGAAACATGAGCTTCCTAAAATGAAAAAAAACCGAGAGCCAAGAATTAACCTTACGTTTAGAAAAGTTACTTCAATTTAAGACGAATTGGTCCTTTAAAATTATTAGGATCTACAACCTTGCCCTTTTGCATAATTACAATTTTGTTTTCATGTACAAGCAACCGAGCAGCTCGTCTTACTTGTTCCATTTTTTCTGGATTTTTTTTGTGCTCTAACTGCAATACCTCACTAGGACAAATAGTTTTGCCAGACTTACGAGTATTTAGTAATTTAATTATATTACCCATAAGTTGATTAGGAGTTTTAGCTCGTTGGCAAAATGACGAGCAGTACTTTACTTCATTCCAATTTTCGATCCATTTTTTTCGAATATCAAAAGGTCTCCCGCATGATTGACAAATTTTATTTTTCATAAAAGGGCTCCCTAAAAGTTCAAATGGTACGGACACACTTCTGGGACTGGCCGCGTTAAATGATTGGCGTACAAGTTATATTCAAGTTTAGTAATAAAAGGTAAAAGATTAAACCTAACTAAGTCAACAAATGGTATAGATGCACTCATACCGTATAAAGACCAAATAAATTGGTTAAACGAATCATTTGAAGAAAGTTTATATAGCTCTATTCATAAAGGCTTAAGAAAAACAGAATTTAAATACATATCAAGAAAATATTAATGCAACCGGTCCCAGAAGTGTGTCCGTACTTTTTGTACTTTTTCTTTTTCTTAGATAGCAAATAGTTAGCAGCTGATTCTGCTGGAACTGTTTATCTAAACTTAAGTGTCTGTTTTTATATCGTTATTCATTATATGAATATTGAATATCATGTGAATAAGCTTTATATTGTATTATAATATAAAGTATGATACATTATATTATATGGATGTGCTAACCGTTATTAAAAAGTTTGATGGATATTTAGCTGAGAAAAGCTATGAATTTGCGGGTGTAATAATTGGTGGGGCAGCATTACATGTCTTAAAAGTAACCAATAGAGCAACAAGAGATATTGATTTTCTATCACCATCTTTAGATGAACAAGTTTTGTTATTAGCAGAAGAATTTAGAGTTAAATTTCCTGAGTTGTCTCTTCAAAAAGATTGGTTAAACAATGGTCCGATAAATCTACAAGTTGATTTACCTACTGGATGGCAGGGTAGGGTATTAGAAATATATAAAGGTAATGCTTTAACTTTATCTACTTTAGGTAGATCTGATTTATTAAAAACTAAATTATTTGCTTACTGTGATAGGGATATAGACTTGCGGGACTGTATTGACCTGGCTCCATCTGTAGAGGAGTTAGACGAATCAATGGGTTGGCTAATTGACCGTGATACAAATAAGCATTGGCCAGAGAGAGTAAAGTCACAAATCGAATTTTTAAAAGGGAAATTAAAATGAGTGATAA